>JACQTN010000237.1 GCA_016210785.1 Armatimonadota bacterium | reverse complement strand
TCCTGGTGGTGGACGACGACCCGGACATCGTAGAGGCGGTGCGGACGGTGCTGGCCGCCTCCGGCTACGCCGTGGAGACCGCGCGGGACGGCGAGGAGGGCCTGGAGAGAATTCGCCAGGACGTGCCGGATCTGCTCGTCTTGGATCTGCTCATGCCCAGAATGGACGGCTTCGCGGTGGTGCGGACGCTGAAGGAGAAGCCTCGCTGGGCCTCCATCCCCATCGTCATCCTCACGGCCGTGGGAGAAGAGGTGAGCCGGCGCCGGTACGAGCTGGAGACGGGCCTGGCCATGGACGTCGACGACTATCTGGAAAAGCCGTTGCGGCCGGCGGAGTTGCTGCACCGGGTGGGCAAGGTGCTGGAGCGCCGCGGCAGGCGGGCGCGGCTGGCGGGCTAGGATACCTCTTACCCCTCTCCCGCCTGGGGCGCCGTGGGTGCCGTGAGTCCGGCGAGCGCGGTAGAGTGGAGTACCTTGCAGGGAATGTGGCACGTGCCGGGTAGGGTGAGGGGAGTCGGGGCAGGCGGCGGAGTGGAGGACGGAGATGGCCGATCGCGCGCGGATTCTCGTGATCGATGATGACGTGGACTTTGTGAAGGCCACACGGATGGTGCTGGAGCGCCACGGCTACCAGGTCTTCGCCGCCCTGGACGGCGTGGAAGGCCTGCAGGTGGCGCGCCGGGAGCGGCCCGACCTGATCATCCTGGACATCATCATGCCCTTGCAGGATGGCTTCACGGTCTGCGAGGAGTTGAAGCGCGATCCCGCGCTGGCGGACGTTCCCGTGCTCATGCTGACCTCTTTCGCCGAGCGCGGCCACGAGACCGACCTTCCGGTCAGCGCCGGGCTGACTCTGGAAGCGGAGGACTACCTGGACAAGCCCGCGCCGCCGGACGTGCTGCTGGCGCGGGTGGCGCGTCTGCTGGCCCGCCGCCACCAGGCCGCCTGAGGCACCGATCATGACGCTGCGCGAGGCGCTGGCGGACGGAAGGTTTCCCGTGACGGTGGAGATCTCTCCACCCAAAGGCACCGACGTCTCCGGCGCCCTCAAGGAGGCCGCGCGGCTGCGCGGCATGGTGCAGGCCTTCAACGTGACGGACCAGCAGAGCTCCGTGATGCGCCTGGGTGCACTGGCGCTTTGCCACCTGCTGGCGGAGCAGGGCCTGGAGCCCGTCTTCCAGGTCACCTGCCGCGATCGCAACCGCATCGCCCTGCAGTCCGATCTCCTCAGCGCCACGGCGCTCGGCATCGAGAACGTCCTGTGCCTCACCGGCGACCACGTGAGCCTGGGCGACCATCCCCAGGCCAAGCCGGTCTTCGATCTGGACTCGGTGACCCTGCTGATGGTGGCCTCCCATCTCATGCAGGGGAAAGACCTGGCGGACAAGGAGCTCGTGGGCGCGCCCACCTTCTTCCTGGGCGCCGTGGTCAGTCCCGCCGCGGATCCCGTGGAGCCGCAGCTCTTCAAGATGGAGAAGAAGATCCGCGCGGGGGCTCACTTCTTCCAGACGCAGGCCGTCTTCGATCCCGAGCAGTTCGCCGTCTTCATGGAAGCCGCGGGGCCGCTTGGCAGGCCGGTCATGGCCGGCATCATCCTCCTGAAGTCCGCCGGCATGGCGCGGTTCATGAACCGGAACATCCCCGGCATCAGAGTCCCGGAGCGGCTGATCGCGCTCATGGAGTCCGCGCAGGATCGCCAGGCCACCAGCGCCAGCATCGCCGCCGACCTGATCCAGGCGGTGCGGCCGCTGTGCCAGGGGATTCACCTGATGGCCATGGGGTGGGAGCATCTCCTGCCCAGGGTCCTGGAGAGCGCGCTGGCCGGCAAAGGAGCGGCGTAGCGTGGTGGAGATGGAGTACCTGAGGCGAACGCCGCTGCTCGGCGGCCTGCCCGAGGCGTTTCTCGCGCGCATCGCCGCCATGGCGGTAGAGCAGCGGTACGGCCCGGGCCAGTACATCTTCCGCGAAGGCGAGGAGTCCACCCACCTCTACGTGATCACAGACGGCCGCGTGGCCCTGGAGATGAACCTGGTGATTGGCCGGCGCGAGGTCGGGGAACGGCGTGCGTTTGCGGTCGTGCTGGGTCCGGCGGATTGCTTTAGCTGGTCCGCGCTGGTGCCGCCCCACATCCTGACCATGTCCGCCGTGGCCATGCAGGCGACCACGGTGCTGGCCATCGACGGCGCCGCGCTGCGGCGGCTCATCCAAGAAGAGCCGCGGTCGGGGATCGTGCTCCTGCGCGGCCTGGCGGAGATCGTCAGCAGCCGCTTGATCGAGGCCAGGGCCAAGCTCTGCGCCATCATCGCGCTGGTCTCCCACGAGTTGAAGGCTCCGCTGGCCGCGGTGGAGAGTTATCTCCAAGTAATGCTGGGCGGGTACGCCGGCGAAGTTCCGGCGCAGCAGCAGGAGATGCTCGCCCGGTGCAGCGTGCGCGTGCAGGAGTTGATCGCGTTGATCGATGCGCTGTTGCGCGTGTCGCGGATCGAGACCGGGGATCTGTCGCCCGAGATCGCCCCCACCGACCTGGCCACGCTGATCGACGAGGCCGTGGAAAACGTGGCGCCGGCGGCGAGGGACAAAGGGGTGCGCCTGCAGGTCCGGGTCCCCGACGGGTTGCCGCCGCTGCCGGTGGCGCCCCTGCGCATCCAGGAGGCGCTCACCAACCTGCTGGACAACGCCGTGAAGTTCACGCCCGCCGGCGGCAGCGTGGACGTGGCCGTCACGGATGCGGGCGACCGCGTGCAGGTGGAGGTCCGGGACACGGGGATCGGGATCCCGGCCGACGAGCAGCCCAGGATCTTCGACGAGTTCTATCGAGGCCGGATGGCGCAGGCGAGGGGGCTGGGGCTCGGCCTGTCCCTGGTCAAGAGGATCGTGGAGGCCCACGGCGGCCGGATCTGGGTGGAGAGCCCGCCCGCGGGTGCGCGGTCGGGGAGCGCCTTCTCCTTCATACTGCCCAGGGCACGGGAGCAGGCGCGGCCGGGCACCGCCGTAGCGTGGACGATCGAGGCGGCGTAGACATGACCGGCGCAGCGGCATCGGAGACGTCGAGGCGGGCCCCGCATGGAGACCCCGCATCAGCGGGGAACGGGTCAGAGCGCCCGGGACCCGTCGGTGCGGCGATGGTGGTGGGCGGCGGGATCGCCGGCATCCAGTCGGCGCTGGACCTGGCGGACTCCGGGATCAAGGTCTACCTGGTGGAGCGGGGGCCCGCCGTCGGCGGACGGATGGCCGCGCTGGACAAGACCTTCCCCACCACCGACTGCGCCATGTGCATCATCTCGCCGAAGCTCTCCGCGGTCAGCCGGCATCCCAACATCGAGATCCTCACGCTGAGCGAATTGGTGGCGCTGGACGGGACCGCGGGAGACTTCCGCGCCACGGTGCGCCGGCGGCCTCGCTACGTGGATCCGCTGCGCTGCACCGCGTGCGGCGAGTGCGCCGCGGCCTGCCCCATCCGTGTGCCCAGCGAGTTTGACTACGGGCTCTCCCGGCGCACGGCGATCTACCGTCCCTATCCGCAGGCCGTCCCCAACCTCTACGCCATCGACCGGCGTGGCCGGGCCCCGTGCCGCGATGCCTGCCCGATCCACCAGCGCGCGTCAGGATACGTGGCGCTGGTGGCGCAGGGGCGCTTCCAGGAGGAGTTCCGGGTCATCAATATGGACAACCCGTTCCCCGGGATCTGCGGCCGCTTCTGCTTCCAC
>JACQTN010000012.1 GCA_016210785.1 Armatimonadota bacterium | reverse complement strand
CTTATCTACATCTACCTGTACCGGATGCGCGGGTCGAAGACCGCGTAGCTCACGTCCACCAGCAAGTTCACCACGACGAACGTCGCCGCGAAGAAGAGCAGCGTGCCCTGGATGACCGGATAGTCGCGGCCGTTGACCGCGGCCACCATCAGCCGGCCCAGCCCCGGCCAGGCGAAGATCGTCTCCGTGACGACCGAGCCGGTCAGCGTGATCCCCAGGCGCAGGCCCATCACGGTGACCACGGGGATCAGGGCGTTCCGCAGCGCGTGCTTGAAGATGACGAGACGCTCGGGCAGGCCCTTCGCGCGCGCGGTCCTGATGTAGTCGTTGCGCACGACTTCCAGCAGGGCCGACCGCGTCATGCGCGTCAGGTACGCCGTGGAGAAAACGCTCAGCGCCACCGTGGGGAGCACGTAGTGGCGCCACGTCCCCACGCCGCCGGTGGGGAACCACCGCAACTGGACAGAGAAGAAGTAGATGAGCAACAGGGCCAGCCAGAAGCCGGGGATGGAGATCCCGCCCAGCGCGAACAGCGTCGTGACGCGGTCCCAGCCGGCGTTCTTCTTGAGCGCGGAGAGGATGCCCGTGCCGATGCCCACCGCCGCGGCCAGGGCGATGCTGGCGACGGCCAGGTGCAGGGTGTTGGTGAACTTCTGCCGCAGCTCGGTCGCCACGGGCACGCCGGTGAAGATGGAGCGGCCCATGTTGCCCTGGCTCAGCTCGCGCAGATAGGTCAGGTAGCGGACGTGCAGGGGCCGGTCGAGCCCGAACTGCCGGCGGACGCGCTCGATCACCTCCGGGTGCGCCGACTCGCCGGCGTAGATCAGCGCGGGGTCTCCCGGGATCAGCGCAAAGACCACGAACACTGCGGTGACGACCAGCAGGAGCAGCGGGATGGCGAGGACCACCCGGTGGATAATGTATCTCAGCACGCCGCGTGCACCCCTTCGGCGTTGGGACCTCCGCGATATCCGGCGGCTCCTTGGGTTCCCGCCGCGCCCCGGATCATCGCAGGGATCAGAGGACGCCCACCGGGGCGGCGACCGTCTCCACCGCCCCGGCAGTGCTTCTCGGGTCTTCCCGCGAGTGACGGTTTATCTGGCCTTCCAGGCGAACTGCGCGGGATGCGTCAACTGGCAGGGGTCGATCTCCGCTCCCCGCACCGTGTTCTTGAACGCGATCGCCTCCTTGATCTGGAAGAGCTGGATGAGCGGTGCGTCCTCGTAGATGGCGCGCAGCGCCGCGGCGTAGTACCGGTTGCGCTCCGCTACGGTCGGCGCCACGTTGCCCTGCTCGATCAGGCGGTCCACTTCCGGGTTCTTGTAGAACATCCGGTTCCGCCGGCCCGGCGGCACCGAGGTGCTCACGAACAGGTAGTTCATCGTGTACTCCGCGTCGCAGGTGAAGGTGCCCCAGGAGGTGCTGATCATATCGTATTTCGCCTTGTCCGGAGCGACGGTGATCTGCGCGTGCCAGTACGCGGGATCGAGGATGGTCAGGTTCACGCCGATCCCGACCTCGCGCAACTGGGCCTGGATGAGCTCCGCGGTCTCGAAGTCGCCGTTGGTGGCGCCCTTCCGCGACCACATGTCGATGAACATCGGCCGGCCGTCCTTCTCGCGCATCCGGGTCCGCGGGTTGACGTTCCATCCCGCCTCCTTCAGGAGCGCGTCGGCCTTGTTCCGGTCGAACGGATAGGCGCCGATGGGGGCGAACCCGTTGGCCATCGGGCCGATGATGGGCGCGCGCGCCACGGAGGCGCCGCCGCCGCGGAAGATGGACTTCACCATGGCGGGCTTGTCCAGGGCGTAGTTGATGGCCTGGCGCACGCGGCGGTCGTCCAGCGGGGCGTGCAGGTTGTTCATCACCACGTAGTACTGGTCGACGGACTCCCGGGTCAGGACGCCGAGACCCATCCGGGGGTCCTTGGTGAAGCGTTCGATGTCCGTCTCCGAGGGGTTCACGATGACGTCCACCTCGCCGGCCTGCAGCGCCAGCGCGCGGGCGGACGTGTCGGGGATGACGCGCAGCTCGATCTCGTCGAGGTAGGGCTGCCCTTTGCGCCAGTAGTTGGCGTTCTTCTTGAGCTTCACCACCTCGTTGGCCCGGAACTCCACCAGCGTGTACGGTCCGGTGCCGACGGCGCGGGTGCGGAAGTAGTCCGCGTTGTTGCGCTGGAACGCCGTCGGGCTCATCATGCCGTACGTGCCCAGGCCCAGGTGGGACGGCAGGGCGGCGTTGGGCCGGTTGAGGACCAGCCGCACGGTGAGATCGTCGACCACGTCGACGCTTTTGAGGACCTGCAGCATCCAGAAGAGCGCCAGCTTGCCCGAGAGCTTGCGCTCCAGGTTCCACTTCACGGCGGCCGCGTTGAAGGGCGTCCCGTCGTGGAAGGTGACGCCCTGCTGGAGGCGCAGGGTGTAGGTCAGGCCGTCGGGCGAGACGTCGTAGGAGCTGACCAGCCACGGCACGGTCCGCCCGCGCGCATCATGCGTGAACAGCCCTTCGTACATGTACTGCGTGGCCTGGAGGAGATAACGGTCATTCGTGTCGTGGATGTAGATGTGGTTCAACCCCGAGACGATCCCGACGACCAGCTTGCCTCCCGAGACCGGGCCCGCGGGCGCCGGTCCAGAGGCGGACGGCCAGGTGAGGCCGCCGACGATCAGGACTGCCAACAGAGCCGGCATGAGCAGCGTTCGAACCAGCCGCCTGTGCATGGTCCTATCTCCCCCCCTGTTTCCTGGTCTTCAGTTCCCCGCGTGCTAACAGCCCGGTCCAACATGCGGTCTATTCATGCGCAGGACCGGCTTAGCCGAGTCCGAGCATCAGCAGTGTTCTGGACTCCGCACCGTCGCCGGCGGGGGTCATGGGGGAGGCGAAGGGCCTCCCCCGTCCGGACACATGGTGCAGGGT
>JACQTN010000241.1 GCA_016210785.1 Armatimonadota bacterium | reverse complement strand
TTCTTGCGCAGGGCCGGCTTCGCCGAGCCCGAGCATCACTGGTACGTCGGTACCCGCACCATCGCGGGTGCGCCGTGAGTACGGTGAGCGCGGTAGAACGGAACACCTTGCACCGAGTGGAACGTGCGTCGCGGGGAGGGCAAGACCCTCCCCGCGTCGGACACTTGGAGAAGGGTGGAGTGGCCCAAAGCCACCTCCACCCAACCTTACTGGCTGGCTAGCGCGCCCCGGCCGCCATCTCGTCCAGGATCCGCCGCGCCGCGTCCCGGGGATCGGGAGCCCGCGTGATGGGCCGCCCCACCACCAGGAAGTCGCAGCCCGCGCGCAGCGCCTCGCCCGGGGTGAGGGTCCGGCGCTGGTCCTGGGCGTCCGCGCCCGCTGGCCGGATGCCCGGGGCCACCACCACGAAGGACGCGCCGCACGCCGCCTTGATGGCGGGCGCCTCCTGCGCGGAGGCGACCACGCCATCGAGCCCCGCGGCGTGCGCGGCGCGGGCCATTCGCAACACGTATGTGCCGGGCTCCTCACCGACCCTCATCTCCTCCGCGAGCACCCGGCGGTCCGCGCTGGTGAGGAGGGTGACGCCCAGCACCAGCGGCGGCGGCAGACGTCCTGACCCACGGACGCCTTCCCGCGCCTGGGCCATCATCTCCTCCCCGCCCGCCGCGTGCACGTTGAACATGAAGACGCCCAGGGCGGCCGCCGCCCGCGCGGCGCCGGCCACCGTGGCAGGGATGTCGTGGAACTTCAGGTCGAGGAAGACCTCGCCGCCGGCCTGGTGGACCATCGCCAGGGCGGCGGGCCCGGCCGCGGTGAACAGCTCGCTGCCGATCTTGAACCGGCGCACCACAGGAGTCAACATCTCCACGAGCCTGCGGGCGCGGTCCAGTTCGGCGGTGTCCAGTGCGACGAAGAGACGGGAATCAACATCCATCATGGTGACCCTCGTTCCATGGTGGAGCGCACAGCCGGCTTCGCGGCGAGCGGCGGCGACCGCCCCCGCCGGAGATCTCGGGGGCTGCAGAGTGCCTCCCGGGTGCCGGGCTACCGGCGCGTCACGGCATCCGCCGCGGGCCCATCCGGCGTACTGGGCCCGCGTCCGGCTCTCACCTCCAGCGGTGCCGCGCCAGCGGCCGCTCCGCCACCGCCCCCACGGCCGGCCCCATGGTGACCGGATCCGGGCGGTGCAGGTGCGGGGCGGACACCGGGACATGGAGACTGCCCACCACCTCCGAGATGTCCCGCAGGCGGTGGCGGCGCAGGTAGGCCTCCAGCCCGTCCAGGACCTCCTCGATCACCGCTGGCCGGCGCATGATGGCCGAGCCGATGGCGACCCCGCGCGCGCCCACGATCAGGAACTCCAGCGCGTCCTCCGCGGTCTCGATGCCGCCCATGCCGATCACCGGCACCTTCACCGCCGTGGCGGCCCGCCAGGTCTGGTACACCGCCACGGGCCGGATGGCGGGCCCGGAGAGACCGCCGGAGATGGCGCCCAGCACCGGCGTTCGCGCCTCCACGTCCACGGCCATGGCCGCCACGGTGTTGATGAGAGCCAGCGCATCGGCGCCCGCGTCCTCCACGGCACGGGCGATGGCGGCGATGTCGGTGACGTTGGGCGTGAGCTTCACCCACACGGGGAGCGGGGTGGCGTGGCGCACGGCCCCAACCAGGCCGGCCGCGGCGCGGGGCTCGGAGCCGAAGATCATGCCGTCCTCGGTGTTGGGGCAGGAGACGTTGACCTCCACCGCATCCACGCCGGCGGTCGTGAGACGCTCCGCCAGCAGCGCGTACTCCGCTACCGACGATCCGGCGATGCTGACGATCACCGGCATATCCAGGTGGCGCAGGCGAGGCAGGTCATGCGCGATGAATGCCTCGATGCCGGGGTTCTCCAGGCCGATGGCGTTGAGCATCCCCGCGGGCGTCACGGCCAGGCGCGGCGGCGGGTTGCCCCGGCGCGGCTCCACGGTGATGGACTTGGTGACGAATCCACCCAGCCGGCGGAGGCCGGACAGGATCGCCGTCTCCTGCGTGAAGCCGTAGGGGCCCGGCGCGCTCAGCACCGGGTTCCGCAGACGCAGCCCGGCGATCACGGTTTCCAGGCTCATGTCCTCACCTCCACCGTCGTGCTGCTGGCCCCAGTGACCTGACTCAAGGTGTTTGCGAACCCGGGAGCGCAGGCGACCACCTGGCCGGCCACCAGCGCGGCCACGGCCCGGCCCCGTACGCGCATGCCGGCGAACGGCGTGTTGCAGCCGCGAGAGAGGAACTGGTCCGGGTCCACCACCCACTCGCACGCCGGGTCGATCACCACCAGGTCCGCGGGCGCGTCCGGCGACAGGCTCCCGGCGGGCAGGTCCAGGATGGATGCGGGCACATGCGTGAGGCACGCGATGACGCGCGGCAGGCCCACGATCCCGGGCTCTACCAGGGCGGTGAGGGCTGCGGCGAGCAGCGTCTCGAGACCGGAGGCGCCCGGGGGCATCGCTTCGTACTCGACGGCCACCTCCTCGGGCGCGAGGGGCCGGTGGTCCGAGGCGATGGCGTCGATGGTTCCGTCGGCAAGCCCCTCCCGCAGCGCGTCCCGGTCCTGCGCGGAGCGCAGCGGCGGCTGCACCCGCGTGCCGGGGCGGAAGCCCTCCACGGCCTCCTCCGTCAGCATCAGGTGGTGCGGCGTGACGTCGCAGGTCACGGGCACGCCGCGGCGCTTTGCCTCGCGGATGAGCCGGACGGCGCCCGCAGTACTGATGTGGGTGAGGTGGACGCGCACGCCGGTCGCCTCCGCCAGCAGCAGGTCGCGCGCCACGGCCACCTCCTCGGCCAGCGACGGGATGCCGCGCAGCCCCAGCACCGCCGCCATCGCGCCTTCGTGGGCGAAGCCGCGGCCGGCCAGCGAGGCGTCCTCGCACCGGAGGATGACCGGCCGGTTGAAGGGCCGCGCGTAGGTCAGCGCCTTGCGCAGCAGCGAGGCGTCCGGCACGGGCCGCGGATCGTCGGAGAAGGCACACACCACCGGCGCCAGCGCGCCGAGCGGCGCCAGTTCCTCCCCCCGCAGCCCCTTGGTGAGCGCGCCGATGTGATGGACGCGCACGCGGCCGTCCCGTGCCGCGCGCGCCGCGATGCCCTCCACCACCACGGGATGGTCCGCGGCAGGCGAGGTGTCCGCGGCGCAGACCAGGGAGGTGATGCCGCCGCGGGCCGCGGCCCGCGTGCCCGACGCCACGTCCTCGCGGTGGGTGAACCCGGGATCGCCCAGGTGCACGTTGAGGTCCACGAGCCCGGGCGCGACCACCAAGTCCGAGACGTCGGCCACCGTGTGGCCCTCGCGCGGGATCGCCGGCGCGACAGCGGCGATGCGCCCGCCCTCCACCAGCACGTCCCGCACCGCGTCCATCCCAGCCGCCGGGTCGATGACCCGGCCACCGGCCAGCAGCAGTCCCATGGCCGCGCTACCGTCCTTTGAGCCGCCTGGAATATCTGACGACTTCATCTTCCGCGCGGGGCCCTCCAGATATTTCAGGCTGCCCCTCGGAGTTCCCGGACGCCGCGGCCTTTGCCCGCGCGGCCGCGTCCGCCGGGGCGCCCGACGCGCGAACCCCCGCCGCGCCCAGCAGCCGGTACAGCACCGCCATCCGCACGGCCACGCCGTTGGTGACCTGGGTGCTGATCATGGAGTGCGGCCCGTAGGCCGCGTCGGACTGGATCTCGACGCCGAGGTTCATCGGTCCGGGATGGAGGAGGAGCACATCCGGTCCGGCCAGGGCGAGCCGCTGTGCGTTGATCCCCCACAGGTGCCGGTACTCCGCCAGCGACGGCACCTCTCCGCCCTGCTGCCGCTCCTTCTGCATGCGCAGGGCCATGACCACGTCCGCGCCCCGGAGCGCCTCCTCCAGGCGCGACGTGATCTCGACGCCCGGGCCGGCCAGGCCCGCCGGCACCAGCGTGGGCGGCCCGCACAGCACCACGCTGGCGCCCAGCGTCTTCAGGCCGAAGAGGGCGGAGCGCGCCACGCGCGAGTACACGATGTCGCCCACCAGCGCCACGCGCAGCCCCTCGATGCGTCCCTTGACTTCGCGGATGGTGAGCAGGTCGAGCAGGCCCTGCGTGGGATGCTCCTGGGCGCCGTCGC
>JACQTN010000227.1 GCA_016210785.1 Armatimonadota bacterium | reverse complement strand
TGGGGGCGGCGACGGAGTTCCAGAAGGCGCGCGGGGATTTGGAGACGGCGCAGCGCCTGGCCGCGGAGGCAGAGAAGGACCTCAAGGCGCGAAGCACGGAGATTCAGCGGCTGGAGAAGGCGCTGGCCGATCTCTTTCCCTCGATCCCGGGCGATGTCCAGAAGGTGCTCGCCGAACGGCAGGCGCGGCTGCAGGCACTGGTGGACGCCGCGGAATCGGCGCGCACCAAGACGGGAGAGGCCGTGGCCCGAGCCACCAGAGCGGAAGAGGTTCTGCGCAGATTGGATGCGGCGCGTGCCGGCGCGGCACAGGAGGCGTCGGCCGCGTGGGAGCCGGCCCGGAGCGTCGTGCAGGAGGCGCGCCAGCGGGCCTCGGGTCTGCTCTCGCTGAGCCTGCCCGCGGTGCCGCGTGGAGCCCTTCCGGCCGAACTGGCGGCGCTGCGGGAGGCGCTCGACCAGCGGATGGCCTGGCTCGATCAGGCGGCCGCCCGCCTGGACGAGGCGCAGAACGCCTGCCAGGCCGAGCAGTCTGAGGCGCTGGCCGCCGCGCGGTCGGAGGTCTCGGCCGTCGCCGGGGGGTCCGTCTCCGGCGGCATGGACGAGATCCTGGCGAAGGCGCGTGAGGTTCAGACCGGGGTCGTGACGGAGCAGGCCACGATCGCGACGCGGCTGGAGGAAGCCCAGAAGCGGCTTGAGGAGCGGCGCCGGCTGGAGCAGGGGATCGAACAGTCAAGGAAGAAGGCCGCCGCGCTGGAAGAGGTGGGGCGGGAACTGCAGGCCAACCGCTTCCCCGCCTACCTCCAGACGCAGACCCTCACCACCCTGGCCGCCACCGCTTCGAGGCGTCTGCTGGAGCTCTCCCAGGGACGCTATCGCCTGGTCGCGCGGGGCGAAGATTTCCTGGTGGCCGACGCCTGGAATGCCGACGAGGAGCGCTCGGTGAAGACGCTGAGCGGCGGCGAGTCCTTCCTGGCCTCGCTGGCTCTCGCGCTCGCCCTCTCCGAGCGCATGGTCTTCCTGGCGTCAGGGGGCGCGCGCCTGGACAGCCTCTTTCTCGACGAGGGCTTTGGGACGCTCGATTCCGAGAGCCTGGACGTGGTGATCTCCGCCATCGAGACGCTGCAGGGGGACGGCCGCATGGTCGGCATCATCACCCACGTCCCCGAGGTGGCGGAGCGGCTGCCGGCACGCATCGAAGTGGTGAAGTCCTCCCACGGGTCTACCCTCCGCGTGGCCTCGTAAGCCTGTCTGCCCCGCCGCACGGCGAAGGAACCTTTCCCGGGAGCGCCCCACCATCGAGCCGGGCGTTGAAGTGGAGGCGTCGCTCACCATCGAAGCGGACACCGTGAGGTCACGACGATCGGATCATCGCCCGCGCCCGCGCCAGGCGATCCCGGCGCTCCGCGACCCAGGTCCGTTCCCGGGCCACGCGCGCCAGGCGGTCAGCGGCCATGCGGCGCACCTCCTGCGGGTTCGGCGCGCCGGGCACGCACAGCCGCCGCACGAACTCCTCCGGGTCAAGGGCGGTGCGGATCTCATGCGTGGAGAGCCCCAGCGGGCTCCCGAGCACTTCCTGCGCCGCGCGATCCAGGAGATCGGACGTGACCTGCGCAGGGCGCAGCCCGGTCTCCTCCGCCAGGGCTACCATCCGGCCCACCACGCGCCACCCGCTGCGGAAGTTCGTGCCGGTGCGCCGGTAGATGGCGTTGATGAGCTCGCTGGCGGTGCCCCAGTGATCCGCGGCCAGCGCATGCATGCGCGCGCGGTCGGGCTTCACGCCGTCCACCAGTCCCGCGATGCAGGGACTCATCCACCGCAGCACCTCGACGTGATCCCACACGCGGTCCACCGCCTCGATGGCGTCGATGGTGGAGTCGCTGGGCGCCTTGAAGACGGCGAGGCACCCCGCGGCGTCGCCGATCGCCTTGCCGCCCCACTGGCGCATCTGCTGCAGCAGGCCGGGGTTCTTCTTCTGAGGCATGATGCTGCTGCTGTGGCAGTACTCGTCGGGGATGTCGATCATGTGGAACTCGTCGGTGTACCACAGCAGCCAGTCCTGGGCCAGGCGCGAGACGTTGACGAAGAACAGCGCCAGGGCGTGCATCACTTCCGCCACGAACTCGGGGTACTCGTCCTTGCACTCCCGCGTGTTCTCCAGCAGTTCCGCGAAGCCCAGGAGTTCGGTGGTGCGGCGGCGGTTGATGGGAAAAGTGGTGCCAGAGGCCGCGCATCCGCCCAGAGGATTGCGGTCGAGGCGGCGGTAGGCGTCCTGCAGGCGCTCGGTGTCCCGCTCGAAGACGTCGGCGTAGAAGAGCAGCCAGTGGCCGAAGGTGGAGGTCTGGGCGTGCTGCATCTGGGTGTAGCCGGGCATCACCACGTCGGCGAAGCGATCGCCCGCGCGGGCCAGCGCCTCGCGCATCCCGGCCACGGCCTCCACCGCGGTGAGCACCTCTTCCCGGATGGCCATGCGCGCGGTGAGGTTGCCCAGGTCGCCGCGGCTGCGCGCCGTGTGCATCTTCCCGGCGACGTCCTCGCCCAGCCGCTCGATCAGGTACCCTTCGTTGGCGGCGTACAGGGAGTGCGGAAGGCCCAGCCGCGCGACCTCGGCCATGAAGGCGTCGTAGGTCATCCCCGCCATCTCCGCGAGCATGCGCTGGATGGCGGCGGCGTCCTCGGCCGGGATGATCCCTTCCTCGGCGAGCATCTGCGTGTGCGCCTGGTTGGCCCAGATCAACTGGGGAAAGAAGTAGTGATCGCTGGGTGGCGCGCCCCGCGCCAGCACCTCCTGCAGGCGCACGTACTCGGGGACCTGGGCCCGTGCCAGCCGGGTGAACGTCCCGAACTCGTACTTGTGGTACGGAATGCCCGACGTCGCCATGGCCTGCCCTCCCGCGGGCGAGTCACGCGGCCTTCGCCGCGGCGGTGGGTTGCCCTCAGCGCCGCCGGCGGGAGTCCTCCGCCGGCAGCTTCTCGATCCACCCCACCAGCTTCGCCAGCGCAGCGGCGGTCCGGTCCACAAGGATCTCCCCGATCTTCGCGTCGGCCACCGATGGGTCGCCGCCGGTCACGCCGGTGTCATTGACCTGGTCGATGTCGAAGTACAGGCCGATGGTCACGGCGTCCAGTGACGCGGTGCGGCTGCTGGTCAGCTTGAGGCCGCCCAGGGGACGCATGCCGCCCTTCACCGCCCGGTCCTTCAGGTAGCGCTCCGGCCACAGGTAGAGCATGACGGAGTTGTTGGGCTCGGCGCCGTGGCCGAACGACGACGCCCACCGGTCGCCGAATAGCTCCGGCCCCCACGCCGTCATCACGCGCCACGGGTAGAAGTGGGCGAGCTTCACGCCCAGCCGGTCCTGCATGGCCCGCGCCGCGACCTCCAGCGGTGCGTCGTTGTGGGCGTGGTTGTCCACAAAGATGAAGCGGTCGCACCCGAAGCGATGGAAGCCCGCCATCAGATCTTCCGCCAGCATCTGCGTGATCTCCGGGCGCGTGCTCACGCCGCCGTGGAAGTTGCGGAAGTGGGGCGCGTAGCCGTAGGGCATCACCGGGGCCACCAGCGCGTTGCACTGCCGCGACGCTCGCACGGCGATCGCCTCCGCCACCAGGTAGTCGGCGCCCAGCGGCAGGTGCGGGCCGTGCCCTTCCTGCGCGCCGAACGGCAGCAGGATCACCGGCCGGCTCTTCAGGCGCTCCTCCGCCTCCGCGGATGACAGCATGCCGAGATGAGTCTCCTTCGTGGTCACGGTGGGCCTCCTCTCACGATCTCGATCTCGGTCCGGTCCGGTACCCGAGCGTGGCGCGGGCACGTGGCCGGTCTGCGCCGGCGTCACAGCCAGGCCGTCCGGTGTCGCGCATCACCGCGCCCGGTCCAGGTATCGCGTCAGTTGGGCGAGACTATGAACAGCAGGACCGCGGCCAGCGCGGCCGGCAGCATCAGCGCGTACGGGGCCGCCCGCGCCGCCCCGCCAGACGTGGGGCGTGACCATTCAGTGCCTGTTCGCGGAAGTTCGTGTTACATCGACACCGGAGGCGGAGTCCACATCCGCGCGGAGCGACTGCGGCCGAGCGATGCGCCGCTGAGTGGGCGCCGGCGCGAATGTGGCACCGCGCAGCATGAAGCGCGCGCGCCACCTGTCTTGGCGAGGGAGAGGAGCGCCCGCGCCGCGGGCGAGGTGGGCAGTGCTGCGGCGAAGTGCCCGCGGTCATGTCGAGGTAGAGTTCGGCGGGGGCATGCCCTCGTTGGGCAGGGAAACGGCGGGAGGTCGCTCCGGGCACAG
>JACQTN010000015.1 GCA_016210785.1 Armatimonadota bacterium | reverse complement strand
GAAGGCTGGAGTGGCGCAAAGCCACTCCAGCCAACCTTACAGGGCTAGTGCCTGGTCTCAGGAGGTGACTTCTGGTGCCGCCCTGGGGCCGAAGATCCTGCCGGGTTGCCAGGGCGTCCCCAGGAGAGGCAGAAGGTACCGGTCCACGCCCACGTAGCCCGCCGTCTTCCAGGCCAGGATCAGCAGGATTGCGATCAGGAACAGGACCGGGTTCGTGCTGGCGGTGCCGGCCAGCATGAAGTTGAAGTTCATGAAGGCACCGAAGAAGGCCGCGAACCCGGTGAGCACGCCCAGGACCAGCGCGATGCCGATCAGCAGCTCCCCGTACGCCACCAGTTTGCCGAACCAGGTGTAGGCCTGGATGTCCAGCATGTACTGGAGAAACTCCCGGTACCAGGGGAAGGAGATCGGGGGCCTTGCCGGCGGCTTGGGAATCGCCACCGCCCGCAGCCAGAAGCCCTTGAGCGCCAGCCCGGTCTGCACCCACGACGGGTCATTCACCTTGTGCAGCGCGGCGTCGATCCACATGTACCCCAGGTACAGCCGTGCGATGAGCCAGACCCACGCCATCGTCGTGCCGTTGAAGAGGAATCTGGCGATGGGCGGATCCTCCAACACCTCTGTCTTCTTTGTGACCTGTGTCATCGTGTCGGTCACCTCCTCGGCTCCAATCCTACCATCGACGCATGCGGATCAAGCATCCGCATGCTGCCTGATCTTTGGCTCCAGCATGAATCCGATAGGAGCCGGTGTGTATGCGCATACGGCCAGCAACCGAATCGAGGTGGGGAGAGGATGGAAAAGCTGGCGGAACCGGCCGGCAGCCACGAAAAGCGGGTTTATCCTGACAGCGCGCGACGGTCCCGTTCGAAAGCCAATCGGGCCGTCACCGGATGGTCACCGGCGCGCCGGTGAAGATACCATGCTCTGCAGAGAACGACTCGGAGGAGAGCGATCGCCGTGAGACCGCGCGTGGTCATGGTCGGCGGAGGTTTCGGAGGTCTGGAGGCAGCGTTCTACCTGAGGTGGCGCCTGCGGGATCGAGTCGATCTCACCCTCATCTCCGACCAGGACGCCTTCCTGTTCAAGCCCAACACCATCTACATCCCGTTCGGGCTGGCGCCGGAGCAGTTGCTCGTTCCGCTGGCACCGCCGGCGCGCCTCCAGAACATCCGCTTCGTGCAGGTCCGCGTGGAGACCGTGGACCCATGGCAGAAGGTGGTGATCGCCGGAGGGGAGCGCATCCTCTACGACTTCCTGGTCCTGGCGACGGGTGCCGGGATGGCGCCGCAGGAAGTGCCCGGGTTGAACGAGCACGCGCACTCCATCTGGACGCCGCGGGAGATGCTGCGCCTGCGCCACGCCATCAACGACCTGGTCACCGATGCCGCCGCGGGGCAGCCGCGCCGAGTGCTGTTCCTGGTCCCGCCCAACAACAAGTGCGCCGGGCCGCTGTACGAGATCGTTTTCATGCTGGACGTCTGGTTGCGCCGGCACCACGTCCGCCCGCGCGTGGAGATCGCGTACAGCACCTACGAGACCGGGTATGTCCAGGCGTTCGGCCCGCGCCTGCACCAGGTCGTGAGCGCGGAGTTCGACCGGCGGGAGATCCGCGGCCACCTGCAGCACGCCGTGGAGCGCGTGGAGCCCGGGGTCGTGCTCTACCGGAACGGCACGCACCTGTCCTACGACCTGCTGATTGCGTTTCCGCCCTACGTGGCCGGCACGCGCTTTGCCGGGCTCCCTGCCGACGACCGCGGGTTCCTGCGCACCGATCCCGCCACCCGCCAGGTGGCCGGGCATCCCGCGATCTACGCGCCGGGCGACGGCGGCGACTTCCCGGTGAAGCAGGCCTTCCTGGCCTTCCTGCAGGCGGACGCTGCCGGGGAGCATATCGCCGCGCAGATCACCGGAGAGCAGCCGGCCTTCGCCTTCGAGCCCACCAGCATGTGTGTCATGGAGCAGTTCGACAAGGCCACCTTCGCGCAGGTTCCCCTGGTGCTGACCGGCGATCCGGCGCGGCCGGTGGCGGTGCGCGATGACGCGGACGGGCGCTACAGGGTGGGCACATCGCCGCTGTGGCGGCTGGGCAAGAAGCTGCTGGGGATCTACCTGCCGTGGCGCTTCGCGGCCGGGCAGCCGTTCCACGCCGGCATGCCGTGGAGGGTGATGGAGGCGGGCCTCCGGGTGATGTCTGGGACGCTGGCGAGCTGACAGAATGAGAGGGGGATGCGACCGAGGCCGCGTCCCCTCTCAGCCCCGGTGTCAGCCTCCGGGTAGATGTCCCGGCGGTGCCTGACGGCGAGGACCCGGATGTCCCGTCCGGTCACGCGGTACACGATGCGGTAGTCACCCACGCGGATCTTCCAGTATCCCCGCCCGGCCCCGGGAAGGACAGGCCAGCCGCCTGCGTCCCCGGGGACCGCCCTCCGCCGCCGGGATGGCTTCGGCGCCGGTGTCAGCGATACGAGAACCTGCCCGTGCCGATCGCGTAGACGACGGACCTCCCGCCGCCCGTCCCGGTCAGCGTGCGCTCCGTGGCGGCCAACGCGATGTACGGCGTCCCCAGGGCGTTGCTGATCAGCCAGCGCCCGATCGCCGGATCGTACACACGCACGCGCGCGTTCGTGACCACCGCCGCAACCTGTGGGGTGATGATCCGCGCTTCGATGTCCAGGAAGGCCTGGTCGTGGGTCATCACAAACTTGTCAAGCGTGCGTACGCTCGCGTCGTAGACCAGACCGATGGGCCCGGCCACGAACAAGGCCAGCCGGCCGGCTGCACCCACGTGCTTGATGTAGTATCCTCCAGCGTGGTGCGTTCTCCAGCGCAACCCCGTGGGGTCGGGGATGAGATCGTACACGACGGCCAGATCCCGGGCGGCAAAGGTGGCCAGGTATGGCGACGACGCGCGACCCTGGATGGGGACGTACTGGCGCGCCACCCACCGGCCGAGGTTCGGGTCGAACACCTCGGCGAAGTCTTTGGACGATCCGGTCACCCGTGTCTGCAAGGCCGCTGACTGACCCAGCGCCGTTCCCGCAAGACCCACCAGCAGCGTGAGAACCAGTCCTGCGCGTGCCCAATTTTCGGGCATGTCTATCCCTCCTCAGGTCACCAGGTTCCGCACACGTCCCCAGTTCCTCGCCGTCACCTCCCTCATCGTGCGAGTCACGTGTGTTTTCTGGCCGTGCGCGTGATCACTCATGCCTGCCACGTCTCAATAAGCCCCCGCGTTCCCGGAAAGTGGTCGGGTGGAGAATGAATTTCTCGTGCGGGAGTATGCGCCGCCGCGGGCTCCGCCGGTTGCGCTCCGCAGGCGGGGACGCAACCAGAGAGGCCCGGGTGCCTGCGCCGGATGCCCGGGCCTGCGGGCGATCAGCGCCTCACGAATCTCCCGGTGCCGAGAGTGTACGTGAGGGTGGAGACGGCGGTCCGTGCCTGCACCGTATTCCCCACGATGGTCACCCTCCCCTCATCCCCCTACTCTTATGCCTCAAGACGGCGGGGGTGGGAGATCGAGCGGCGGCAGTATTTCCCCGGGCCGGCGCGCAGATCTTCCGCCGGCGTGCGCGCCGCCTCACGGCGCGCGGACGTAGTTGATGTCATCCAACCGTTTGCGCGTTTCCCGGCACTGGCTGTCGAACGTGATGTTGTCCAGCGTGATGACCAGGAGGTTCTCCCGAGAAACCCACAGCAAGATGCGGCCCGCCGCGGTGCATCCCCGGGCGGGGAGGCGCCAGATGAGGATGCCGGATCCGCCGACGTCATTGGCCTCTTCCTTGAGCGTGACGGTGGCCGATCCCTGCCGCTGGTCCAGGGGGTCCACGAACCGCATGACCAGGTTCTGTCCTTCGTGCCGGATGGTGAGCGGGGGCCCGAAGTTAAACCTGGGGCGTATGGAGAGAGGCGGGCTGTGGTCGAACTTGTCTTTCCATGCTCCGGAGAATGACGCGCGCTTCACGGTCGCCCGGTCCCAGGCCAGGGTGAAGTTGATCCGCCGGCGCGCGGCCTCCCTGCAGTCGGGCGCGAGGACGATGTGATCGCTGGTGACCGCAAAGGTCCGCGAGTCAACCATCCGTAGAGAGATCGGGGCGGTGGTGCGGAAGGTGCACCCGCGACCTTCCATCCAGATCTCCACGGTCCCGGTCCCGGCGTTGTGCTCCATCGGCACGTCTGCCTTGTAGCGCCGGTAGGCCCCGGACTGTCGCAGGAGTCTGATCCCGAGCACGAAGGGACGGCCGCCCTGTCCCTGCCAGTACTCCACCAGCAGCGGGATACCGTCGGGATGCCCCTTGAACTCCCACAGCCGGTCCATCAGCGTCAACTGCGAGAAGTCCACCTTTGTCGATGGGGGGGTCACCGTCGGCTGCGGTGTCACCGAGGGCCGCGGCGTCGTCGCGACCGCGGGAGTCTCCAGCGCAAGCGTATAGTTGATCCTGGTACGGACGGCCTCTTTGCACTCCGCGGTGTAGGCGACGTGCTCGGTGGAGATGGTCATCGTCTTCGCATCCACCACCCTCACGGAGATCGGGGCGGTGGTGCGAAACATGCAGGTGTGGGACTCCATCCACATCTCGAGCCTGCCGCTCCCGGTGTTCCCTGACATGGTCACGACCGCCTGGTAACGGCGGTAGACCCCGGATGCGAACGCGAGCGCAAGCGCGACCCGCTGCGGGCCGCCAGCGCCCGCGGTACTCACGGGGGTCACGTCGAGCATCAGGCCTTCGGGATGGCCCTTCCACCGGCCGCGGGTCACCAGGGCCTCCGCGGCCTCCACCTGTCCCCGTGTTGGTTCCGAGGTGAGCACGAGCATCACGCCGGTCAACTGTACCGCCAGGAGCAACACGAGGATACCGCGGATCGCTCGCATGATTCCCCCTCCTCTTGGAGGTGCTCGCATCGACTCTGGCACGCTTCGGCCGCCGCAAATATGGCAGCCGGGTGCCGCGCCCCCGCCTCACCCGCTCCCGCGCAGAGCATGGCTCTTGCGCAGGATGGGCGCGAATTCCCAGCCCGATCTCCGCGAGGCCTCCTTCCGCTCGGGTAACGCATCAGTACGG
>JACQTN010000267.1 GCA_016210785.1 Armatimonadota bacterium | reverse complement strand
GTGTACGCCCGACCCGACGATGTGGAGACGCTGGCCACCTCCACGCCCATCGCCGAGCACGTGAAGGTGGACTTCGAGCTGCGCGGCTGCCCCATCAACAAGCGGCAGTTGCTGGAAGTGGTGGCGGCCTTCCTGGCAGGGCGCCGTCCCGCGGTCCCGCCCCACAGCGTCTGCCTGGAGTGCAAGCGGCGCGGGGTGGTCTGCGTGATGGTGGCTCGCGGCGTGCCGTGCCTGGGTCCCATCACCCACGCCGGGTGCGGGGCGATCTGCCCGGCGTACGCCCGCGGGTGCTACGGCTGCTACGGGCCCATGGAGAGCCCCAACGTGGCGGCGCTGCGGCAGTGGTGGATGGGGCTGGGCGTGCCGGAGGAGGACGTGGTGCGGGCGCTGCGCACCTTCAATGCCTGGGCGAAACCGTTCCGCGGCGCCGGCGATGTCGCGGCCGGCGAGGTGGGCGCAGGCGGGGCCGCGGCGGGTGAGGGCCATGGCGCGGGCTAAGCGCGGCACGACCATCAAGGTAGACACGCTCGCCCGCGTGGAGGGCGAGGGCGCCATGCGAGTGAGGATTCGCGGCGGCCGGGTGGCGGAGGTGCAGCTTCGCATCTACGAGCCGCCGCGCTTCTTCGAAGCGTTCCTGCGCGGCCGGCGCTTCACGGAGGCGCCCGACATCACGGCGCGCATCTGCGGCATCTGCCCGGTCGCCTACCAGATGAGCGCGGTGCACGCCATGGAGGACGCCTGTGGCGTGCAGGTGACGGGACCGTTGCGCAATCTGCGCCGCCTCCTCTACTGCGGGGAGTGGATCGAGAGCCACGCCCTCCACATCTACCTGCTGCACGCGCCCGACTTCCTGGGCTACGAGAGCGCCGTGCACATGGCGAAGGACCACCGGGACCTGGTGCAGCGCGGGCTGCAGTTGAAGAAGGCGGGTAACGACCTGGTGACGCTGCTGGGCGGGCGGGAGATCCACCCCATCAACGTCCGCGTCGGCGGGTTCTACCGGGTGCCGTCCCCGGCGGAGCTGCGGCCGGTGGCGGAGCGGCTGCGGTGGGCGCGCGACGCCGCGCTGGAGACGGTGCGGTGGACCGCGGGCCTTGACTTCCCCGACTTCGCGCGGGACTACCACTTCGTGGCGCTGCGCCATCCGGACGAGTACCCGTTCAACGAGGGCCGGCTGGTCAGTAGCGGCGGGCTGGACATCGCCGTGCGCGAGTATGAGGCGTACTTCGCGGAGGAGCAGGTCCCGCACTCGCACGCGCTGCACTCCACGCTGGCGGGCCGCGCCTACTTCGTGGGGCCGATGGCCCGCTACAGCCTGAACTTCGACCGGCTCTCGCCGCTGGCGCAGCAGGCGGCCCGCGAGGCCGGGCTGGGTCCCGTGTGCCGCGCCCCCTTCCAGAGCATCGTGGTGCGCGCCGTGGAGACGCTGTACGCCTGCGACGAGGCGCTGAGGCTGATCGCGACCTACGAGATGCCCGACCGGCCCGCCGTGGAGGTGGTGCCCCGCGCGGCCACGGGGTACGGCTGCACGGAGGCGCCGCGCGGCATCCTCTACCACCGCTACGACCTGGACGGCGGCGGCCTCGTCGCCGGCGCCCGGATCGTGCCGCCCACCGCGCAGAACCAGAAGGTGATCGAGGAGGACCTGCGCGAGTTCGTGGAGCGCTTCCTGGATCTCCCGGAGGAGCGGCTCGCCTGGCAGTGCGAGCAGGCCGTGCGCAACTACGATCCCTGCATCTCGTGCGCGACCCACTTTCTCCGGCTGCACGTGGAGCGGGAGTGACCATGTCCATCCTTATCGTGGGCGTCGGCAACGCCCTGCGTGGCGACGATGGAGCCGGGCTCGCCGCGGCCCGGCGGGTGCGGGAGAAGCTGGCGGCCAGGCAGGGAGCGCCAGCCGGGGGCGGCGGCGCGCCGGCCGGCGTTCCTTGCCTGGATCTGGAGCGGATCACCGTACTGGAGCTGAGCGGTGGGGGCATGTCCCTGGTGGAGGCGTGGGAGGGCGCCTCCCTGGTCGTTGTGCTGGACGCGGTGCAGACGGGCGCGCTGCCCGGCAGCATCGTCCGCGTCGACGCCCGGGCGGAGCCGCTGGGGTCGCTGCGGTCGGGCCGCTCCTCCCACGGCGTCGGCGTGGCGGAGGCCGTGGAGGTGGCCCGGGTGCTGGGCCGCCTGCCGGCACGCCTGATCGTGTACGGCATCGAAGGCAAGTCCTTCGCCCTGGGCGCGGATGTCACGCCCGCGGTGGCGCGGGCCGTGGAGGAGGTCGCCTTACGCGTCCTGGATGAGGTGTGCCTGTCCTGACCGCAGCGGGCGGGCGCGAGAGAGGTGAGGGCGGTGTGCCTGGCGGTTCCGGGGAAGATCATCAGCATCACCGGCGACGATCCCGTGGCCCGGGTGGGGAAGGTGAGCTTCGGCGGCGTGGTCAGGGAGGTCAACCTGGCCTTCGTGCCGGAGGCGGGTGTGGGCGACCACGTCATGGTGCACGTGGGCGTGGCCATCAGCACGGTGGACGAGGCGGAGGCGGCGCAGGTCTTCGCCTACCTCCGGGAGATCGACGAACTGGATCTGGGCGGACCGGGCGACCTGAGCGGACCGGATGGCCCGGACCGGCCCGGAGGGTCGGGCAGGAGGGCGCCGTGAGGTTCATCGACGAATACCGGGACGCGGCGGCGGCGAAGCGGCTGGCCCGCGCCATCGCCCGCGCCACGACCCGGCCGTGGACCATCATGGAGGTCTGCGGCGGGCAGACCCACGCCATCGTCCGCTTCGGCATTGACCAGATGCTGCCCGCGGGCATAGCGCTGGTGCACGGTCCGGGATGCCCCGTGTG
>JACQTN010000231.1 GCA_016210785.1 Armatimonadota bacterium | reverse complement strand
CGGAACTCGCGACGGCGGCTCGGGAGATGGCGCGCACCATTGGCCAGCGGGCGCCGCTGTCCATCCAGGCCATCAAGGCGGCCGTCGACTACGGGGTGGGCCGGACGCTGGCGGAGGGCCTGAAGTTCGAGCAGGCGCGCTACGCCGGCCTGCGGGACAGCGAGGACCGCAAAGAAGGCATCGCGGCCTTCCTGGAAAAGCGCGCGCCGCGCTTCGTCGGCGGCTGAGGAGCTGTCTGGGAAATGCCAAACGAGGAAGCTCCTTAGCGCAACGCAACGGGGCCCAGGCGCCACATCGGGATGCGGTGAGGAGGGTGAGCCATGAGCGTGGAGGGACGGGTGGCGATCGTCACCGGGGCCGGCCAGGGGATCGGTGAGGGCATCGCCCGCCGGCTGGCCGCGGGAGGCGCCCGGGTGGTGGTCAACGACGTGGTCCAGGAGCGGGCGGAGCGCGCGGCGACTGCCCTGAGGCACTCCAGCTTGCAGGCCCTGGCCGTCACCGCCGACGTGAGCCGGGATGCCGGTGCCAGAGACCTGGTGGCGCAGACCAAAGACGCCTTCGGCCGCGTGGACATCGTGGTGAACAACGCGGGCATCGCCCGGGACTCCTGGCTGACCAGGATGGCAGAGGAGGACTGGGACGAGGTGCTGCGCGTCAACCTGAAGTCGCAGTTCCTCTGCTGCCGGGCCGCGGTGCCGCTGATGATGGAGCAGAAGTACGGCCGCATCGTCAACATCGCGTCCCGCGCCTGGCTGGGGAATCCGGGGCAGGCCAACTACTCGGCGGCCAAGGGCGGCGTGGTCAGCCTCACCCGCACCCTGGCTTTGGAGCTGGCCAAGTTCGGCATCACGGTCAACGCCATCGCGCCGGCGCTGGTGGACACGCCGCTGTTCCGGGGGCTGAAGGAAGAAATCCAGGAACGCCTGCTCAAGACGGTGCCGGCAGGACGCATCGGGACTCCCGACGACATCGCCCACGCGGTGCTGTTCTTCGCGGACGACGCATCCTCGTACATCACCGGGCAGGTTCTCTACGTTTGCGGCGGGCGCAGCGTGGGCGCCTACTGAGCGCGGGCGCGGGCCTGCGGCGGATCGAGCACGCCGCCGCCCGCTGGCGCATGACGGAGGTGATCTAGGTGGCCGTGCCCCTGCGGCCGTGGCTGTTCCAGATCGATGCCCAGGGCGCCTGGCATCTGGTGGGGACGCGGTGCCGGGCCTGCGGCGCCCACTTCTTCCCCCGGCGAGCGGTGTGCGCCCGCTGTCTAGGGGCGGACGTGGAGGCCGTTCGCCTCAGCGCCGAAGGGATACTCTACACCTACACGGTGGTGCACCAGTCCACGCCCGAATTCCCCACGCCGTATATCCTGGGCTACGTGGACCTGCCCGAGGGCGTGCGGTTGCTGGCGCCCATGGTGGGCGTGGAGGCGGATCAGGTGCGCATCGGGATGCCGGTGCGCGTGGTGGTGGAGCCGGTGCGCACCGACCCGGAGGGCCGGGCGGTGATGGGTTACCGGCTCCATCGTCTCGCGGAGGTGCCTCATGGCTAGCGTGTGGATCATCGGGGTCGGCATGACGAAGTTCGGCAAGCACCCGGAGCGCCCGGTGGAGGACCTGGGGACGGAAGCGGTGCTGGAGGCGATCCGGGACGCCGGCATCGACCCGCGTCGCATCGAGGCCGCCTACTGCGGGCACGTCTTCCAGGGGATGGTGGCGGGGCAGCGCGTGCTGGCCCAGACGGGCCTGGCGGGCATCCCCCTCACTAACGTGGAGGACGCGTGCAGCAGCGGCGCGGTGGCCGTTCGGGAGGCGGCGCTGGCGGTGAGGGCCGGGGAGCATGACGTGGTGCTGGCCCTGGGCATGGAGCATCTCACCGGGCGCTTTCGGGGTGCGCTCACGCCGGCAGAGGATGACGTGGAGACCGCCGTGGGCATGACCATGCCGGCGGTCTACGCCATGCGGGCGCGCCGGCACATGGAGGAGTTCGGCACCACGCGGCGCCAGCTGGCGCTGGTCTCCGTGAAGAACAAGCGCAACGCCAGCCTCAATCCCTGTGCCCAGTTCCAGGCCACGGTGAGCGTGGAGGAGGTCCTGAACTCCCGGCCCATCGCGGATCCTCTGCGCCTCTACGACTGCAGCCCGGTGAGCGACGGCGCCGCGGCCGCCATCCTGTGCAGCGATGCAGTCGTGCGGGCGCTGGGTGCGCGCAAACCGGTCCGGCTGGCCGCCGCCGCTCTGCGCACGGGCGAAGTGGAGATCGGGCTCTCCTCCATGGCGATCGAGCCGATCACGCAGCGCACGGCCGCCGCGGCGTACCAGCAGGCGGGCATCGGCCCGGATGACGTGGATCTGGCGGAGGTCCATGACTGCTTCAGCATCGCCGAAGTGCTGCGTGTGGAGGGGCTCGGCCTGTTCCCCGTGGGCGAGTATCCCGTCCGGCTGGAGCGCGGCGAGGCGGACATCGGCGGCAGGCTGCCCGTCAATCCCAGCGGCGGCCTCCTGGGCAAGGGCCATCCCCTGGGGGCCACCGGCGTGGCGCAGGTCGTGGAACTGGTGCGGCAGTTGCGGGGCGACGCGGGCCCGCGGCAGGTGGAGGCGGCGAAGGTCGGTCTGGCCCACTGCCGCGGCGGCAAGGCGGCGGGCATCGAGGGGGCCGCCTGCACCGTAAACATCCTGGTGGCGTAGCCGGTAAGGTTGGGTGAAGTGGCTTTGCGCCATGACCCACCTGAAATGTGTGGAGTGCCCCCACTTGGGG
>JACQTN010000226.1 GCA_016210785.1 Armatimonadota bacterium | reverse complement strand
GGATCACCCGGGCGATGGCGAGGTGCAGGATCGTATCCGTGCCCGGTATCACCGGGAGAAACAGCCCGCCGTTGGCCTCGGCGTAGGCCACCCCCGCCGTCTTGCGGGGCAAGGCGAGGATGAGCTTGGGCCGATTGCCCTTCATCATCCATTCCGTGAAGATGACGGTCTTGGTCTCGTAGGGGTCGGTGCCGGAGATGAAGATAACATCGGCCAGAGACCAGTCCTCATAGGAAGCGCTGAAGGCCTCGATGCCGCTGTCGTCGAGCCCCGCGGTATCCGCCCCCGCGCCTGGCTTGTCGTGGGGCGAGTAGGCCGGGGTGCCGATGGCCCTGAAGGCGAGTTTGGAAATCGCGTACGTGTTCTCGAAGTACTGGTAGGAATAGGTCTTCATCGCCCACGCCGCTTCACCGTACCTGCGCAGCACGTGCCTGGATACCTCGGCCATCACGTCCAGTGCAGTGTCCCAGGAGACGGGCCGCAGTGCCCCCCCGATGCGGATCAGGGGCTGCTGCAACCGGTCCTGTGTGGGGCCCTCGGCATTGAAGCACTTGAGCGCCAGGGTTCCTCCGCGGATGCTGTGATTGCCCTGGCGGTTGACGACGGTGGCCGCGGGATCCGGGATCACGACGACGTGATGCTTGCGCCCGTCCACCTGCACGATGTTGTGCTGGTTGGGACTGATCCACCCCTGGAGCAGCCGTGTCGGGAAATCAAGCCCCAGCGCGTTCTGCCCAGCGCGAGACCTCCCCTCGAGGCCCACGGGCCACACAAAGGCTTTGTAGCCACATCCGACGATGCAGTAATCGCAGGCGGTCGTGTAAACCCTGGCGTCCCGCGGCGGCAGCGGCACGCGGTCCTTCGGACGGGATTTCGCGCCCATCGTTCACCCTCCCCCGACCTCGCTCAGGCTCCCGGCCGCGTCAGATTGTGGCCGAAACCGTAGACCAGCCCCAGCACCCCGACCGCATAGATGTCGTTGCCCTCAATCTCGAGGAGAATCTGTGGCAACCCCTGCGTGGCCTGCCCGCTGACGACCATGCCGTGGCGGGTCAGGTCGAAGGTGGTCAGGTGGAAGGGACAAGGGCCGAACACCTTGTGCCTTGCGTTATACCGTTCGGCCAGCGGCCCACCCTGGTGGGTACATAGGCTGTTGAAGGCGACGATGTCCTTCAAGCGCCCCGCTCCTCCTCCGGCCGGTGTTCCCAGCTTGAAGAGGAAGTTGCGCATGTGGGGATGCTCATACGGATAGAAGAACTCCAGAGGTTGATTGATGAACAGGTGGCTGATCTGCGCGATCCTTTTCCGCGGGTAGGCTCTCACCCGAGCCTCGACCGGGGTAGGTCCAAGCCTGGGCAGCACCAGCGTCGCGACGGTGGCCCCACTCAGGATAAGCGCCTGCCGCCGTGTCAGTACAGCAGTCGCTCCCGGACAGGAGACTGTCGCCGTCGCCGGCGAGCGATCCATACCCCGGTCCGGGAGACTCGCTCCCTGGGTCGTGGGCTTACACGCGATGATTGCTTCGGTCTGGCAAACGCGCCCGTCATGGGCCATCGCTGTCCCCCCCACGGGTCCAGACTTCCCTCCTCTGGAGGCTAGGCCGTAAGGTTGGCTGGAGTGGCTTTGCGCCACTCCAGCCTTCACGTGCGTCCAATCCTGCGCTGTTCATCTCGCATCGCCGATACCGACACTTCGTGGGAAGCCGGTCCTGCGCATGACTGAAGCACGATTTCCCAGACAGGCACCTGGGCGCCGGATTCTGACGTGGCCCGCTTGCGGCAGCGCCGTGACCTCCTGGCCGAGACCGAAGGCCGTCTACTTGGCCACCAGCGTTGCCACCATGCCCGCCTCCTTGTGACCGGGCACGTTGCAGATGACCTGGTAGCTCCCGGGGCCCAGGGTAACGCTCAGGGTACCTGTCTTCCCCGGCCGCACGGTCTGGGTGGTGGCATTCTTGAGGTTGGTGATGACAAGGTCATGCTCGATGGCTCCCTTGTTCACCGCCTCAATCCGTACCGCCCCGGGCTTCACGGTGATGCTCTTGGGGACAAAGGCGAACTCCTTCAGCTCTACCTGCACCACCTGGGAGGGCGCCTGCCCGGAGAAGGCCGACTGACTGACCACGGCTGCCAGGATGCCCGCGCCAAAGACAACCATGAAGCCGACACGCCACATGGGCCGATCCACTGCCATCCCCCGCTTTCGGATCAAAAGGATCTTGTTGCTCCCAATCTTACGCCTGGGAAGGCATCGCGGGTATCCGGTGAGCAGCCGATTTTGACTCAGTCGTGGAATGGAGTGGGCAACTGACCCAGGGGCCCACCGCCGCCCTTGAGCCTTGCCTTCCATCGACGGGAGGCCAGTCCGAAGGTCGGGAGACAACCGGTGGCGCGAGACGCAGCTCAGGACATCGTGAGGCGCCCCGACTCATGGAAGCCGCGCAACGCGTGTTGTCAACGCCGTTCGAATACGGGCCTCACATCGTGTTGTCCGCAGGATCTTCGGGAGCGTCGTTCCTGTCGGGTGTGACGAGCGCGAGTAGCCGGTCGCGGCGGATGATGCGGACCGACCGCCGTCTCACCTCCACGTACTCCTTGCGCTCCCATGCCCCCAGAATCCGGGCCACGGTCTGCCGGACGGTCCCGCTCATCTCGCCCAGCTCTTCTTGAGTGACCCCATCGACCGTGCCTCCGGCGTCGGCCAGGCGCAGCAGAACCGTGGCCAGCCGCTGGCCCGCCGTCAGCGTCGCCATCTCTTCCACGCGCCGGGTCAGCTCCCACAGCCGGCGGCCGACAAGTTCCAGCAGGCGCAGCCCCACGTCGGGCCTGCGGCGCAGCAGGCCTTCGAGCGCCTGCAGACGCACCGTGCAGATGAGACTCTCCTCCACGGCCTCCGCGAACTCGCCGTCCATCCCCTGCCCGAGGAACGCGGTGGGCGGCCGGAGTTCGGTGATGATGACCTTGCGACCTTCGGGCGTCAGCCGGTACAATCTGACCCGGCCGCGCTTGAGAAAGTAGAGGACCGTGGTCGCATCGGTGGGCTGGTGAAACGTGGTCTCTCGCGGCACCTGCTGATGGCGTACCTCACGGAACAGTCCCGCCAGCTCTTCCAGGGCCAGGCCCCGGAAGACCGGGGCCAGCGCCAGAAGCTCCATCGCGTGCTCCCGGCGCGCGGCAGGAGATACGCGTGTGCCGGCCGGTTTCGAAGCCGGCCGCAGGGTCCCGACCCTGCGCGTGTCTCTTCCTGCCACTCCCATCGCCGATTCCTCCGGTATGAGCCATCACTCGCCAGATCTGCCTTCTTATGAACGTCGCAACGGCGACAGTCTATTCCGGAGGACCGGGCTACGATAGAGACCGACACTTCACCGGATGAGACGGAGGGACCATGATGGCGCGGAAGTTTGCGATCTTCGTGCACGCGGACAAAGGGCAGCTGGCGCGGATCGTCCACGGCTTCTGGTATGCCGACCAGCTCAAGGAACGCGATTACCCTGTTGAGATCATCTTCGACGGTGCGGGGACGCAGGGGCTGGCGAGCCTGCTGGAGCCGGGTCACAAGTACGGGGAGCTGGTGAGCAAGGCCCTGCAGTCCGGGGTTCTGAAGGGGGCGTGCCCCTACTGCGCCCGGGCATTCCAGGTGACCGAGGCATTGAGCCAGGCGAAGATCCCCCTGATCGACGACCGCTCGGGGCATCCTGACCTGAGCCGGTGGGTGGATGAGGGGTACGACATCATCACGCTGTAGGCGCCGCGGGGCGGGCGGCCGGGAGGGAATCGCGAAGGCAGGGTCAAGGTGGAAATGGAGGTGAGGCGCGTGGCGAAGTTTCCGTGCAGTTGTGGAGATGAATTCGACAGCGAGGAAGACCTCCTCCGGCATGCGGTGGAGGCCCACGGCGCGCAGCGCCAGCCGGTGGGCAGTTGCTGTGGGATGAACTTCTACACTGAGGAGGCTCTGAAGAAGCATCAGCAGACCACGCATGGCCGATAGGGAGAGTTGTCGTACCGCGCGGGAGCCGCCGTCGCCGTGCCGCTCCGGCGGCATCGTCTCGCGAAGACGCATCCCGGGACGTGACGGCACACGACTCTTGAGGAGAGGCGAATGGACGCTCAGGATCTTATCGCGGCCCTGGTGAAGAACCCCAACACCGCGCCCTTCTCGCGGATCAAGTACATCGGGCGCTATCTCAGCGAGGAGGAGATCGCCGCGTTCTTCAACGGTCTGTGGGTGCGGGCCGTGGAGTGCCGTGACGCCGGGAACTGGGAAGGGCTGGCGGCCTACCTGGAGGAGTATGAGGAGGAGGCGATGCGGCGCTTCGCGGCGCGTCTCACCTTCCTCCAGTCCCAGGGGATTCCCTGGGCTCCGCTTGGCAAGCCCCTCCGCAGTTGCCGCGTCGCCCTGGTGACCACGGGCGGTTTCTACGTCGAGGGGCAGGAGCCGTACGCGCCCGAGGACGATGTCTCGTGGCGCGAGATCCCCAGGGCAACCCCACAGGAGCGCATCCGGATCTTACACCGGGGCTACGACATCTCCGGTCCCCAGCAGGACGTCAACTGCGTCTTCCCGCTCCACCGCTTCGAGGAGCTGGAGGCGGAAGGCGTGGTCGGAGAGGTAGCCGCGGTGCACTACAGCTTCATGGGGCTCATCCGAAACCCCGAGCCGTTGGTGCGGGAGACCGCGCCGGCGGTGGCCCGGCGTCTGAAGGAGGCGGCGGTCGATGCCGTCTTCCTCACCTCCACCTGACCGCTCTGCAACCGGGCCGGGGGCCTGGTGGCGCGGGCGATTGAGGAGGGGGGCATCCCCACCGTCATCGTGATGATGTGGAAAGACGTAGAGGAGGCGCTGCGCCCGCCGCGGGTGGTCCACGTACGCTTCCCCTTCGGGCGTCCGCTGGGGGAGCCGGGCAACATCCCGCAGCAGCGGGTGATCATCGCGGATGCCTTGCGCTTCCTGGAGAAGGCAGAGGAGCCGGGCTCGATGCTGGAGCTGCCGTACCGGTGGCGCCGGGAAGACTACGCCGAAATCCTGACCGGGCGCAAGAGTGACGATCCCGCGACCGGGGAGGCGGCCGGTAGCGCTGCGGATCGGTCCAGCAGGTTCCTGTCAGGGTAGTGGGATTGTCCTAGAGAACCTCATGCAGACCACATTGACAACTCGTGCGGGTTCTGGTATAAGTTACCTATCGATATGAACATTACTTGCTCTCCGCTTTGCGTTTTCGCCACTGAGGCCCGCCAACAGTGCATGTGTACTGCGCGGAGGGGCTGTTCTGCGCCCACCCAGGCGTAACGCTTCCTCCGCGATCCCCTATCTGACATAGCCGAGCCAGACGCTGAGCCGCGGCGTACCGCGCCTGGCGAGTGCCGCGATTTCGCGGCAAGAGGGTGAGCAGCGCCATGGGCTTCCGAAGGACCCGGCGCCGCCTGCCGTTGTGCCGATGCCACCATTCGTGAAGATCCTCAGCGGGAGGTACGCGATGGCGGTCGAGAAGAGGCTTGTGCAAGGGGTCATTCCTTATATCCCGGAGGAAGTGGACGAACACGAGCACATCGTCGCCCGCTACCGTGTCGGTCAGATCTCGGAAGAGGAGTTCCGGGCGTACCGTCT
>JACQTN010000230.1 GCA_016210785.1 Armatimonadota bacterium | reverse complement strand
GGCCCTGGTCTGGGGCGTGGTCAACGCCTTCATCCGCCCGGTGGTCCTCGTCATCACCCTGCCCCTCACCCTCCTCACCCTCGGGCTGTTCACCCTGGTCGTCAACGCCCTCATGCTCTACCTGGTGGCCGCGGTGACCTCGCTGCGGATCGCCAGCTTCTGGTCGGCGCTGGTGGGAGCGATGGTGATCAGCGTGATCAGCGCGATCCTCAGCTGGCTCGTAGAAGGATAAAGAGGTATTCTGTCAAGGGAAGCCGTGCCCGGCCGCAGAAGGATTGTACGGTTATGGCCGCCATCCAGTTCGTCATCATTACGGGGCTATCCGGCGCCGGGAAGTCCACGGCGATGCGGGTCTTTGAGGACCTGGGCTTCTTCTGCGTGGACAATCTCCCCCCCGCCCTGCTGCCCAAGTTTGCCGAGTTGTGCCTCCAGTCGGAGGGACGCGTGCGCCGGGTGGCGCTGGTGATGGACATCCGCGGGGGGGAGTTCTTCAAGGACCTGGTGGAGGTCATCTGCCATCTGGAGGAGACCGGTTTCCAGCCCCAGATCCTCTTTCTCGACGCCTCCGACGACGTGCTGGACCGCCGCTTCAAGGAGACCCGGCGTAAGCATCCGCTGGCCCAGGGCGGCAGCGTGCTGGAGGGCATCCGCGAGGAGCGGCGGCGCCTGCAGGCCGTCAAGGAGCGCGGCCACAAGATCATCGACACCACCAATCTGAGCGTGCGGGCCCTCCGCCAGGAGATTGCCGAGACCTTCCTCCGGGACACCCGTCAGCGCGGGCTGGTGGTCACCGTGCTGTCCTTTGGGTACAAGTACGGGATCCCGCTGGACGCCGACCTGGTCTTCGACGTCCGCTTCCTCCCCAACCCGCACTACGACGAGAGGCTCCGGCCGCTTCCCGGGAGCAGCCGGCAGATCCGCGAGTTCGTCCTGGGCCAGGAGATGACCCAGGCCTTCATGCACCGGCTCAATGACCTGCTGGACTTCATGCTGCCGCGCTTCGTGGACGAGGGCAAGGCGCACCTGACCATCGCCCTGGGGTGCACCGGAGGCCGGCACCGCTCGGTGGTGCTGGGGGAGGAGCTCGGCGTCCACCTGCGCACCCTGGGGTATCAGGTGCGCGTGAAGCACCGGGACGTGAGGAAGGAACGGGTCCCCGAGATGGTACGGGACGGGGCGGCGGAGGACCGACCCGCGGAGGAGCCCGCCGGCGCCGGCGACGAGCGCCGGGCGGCAGAAAAGAGGAGTCTGTCGTGAGTCCGTTGCCGGCGTGGCGGCGGTGGGCCAAGTGGCTCGTGCCCGGGCTGGGCGTGAAGCGGTGGCTCATCATCCTGGGCGCAGGCGTGTTGCTCACCAGCACCGGGCTGGCCTTCCTCCTCAACATTCGGCTGCTGGGCCTGATGGAGCGTGCGCTCATCCAGGCCATCCTCTCCTTCTATCTGGTGACGGGCAGGCTGGTCTCACCGCTGGTGGGCGGCGTGGGGCTGCTCCTGGCGGGCGGCGTCATCATCGCCATCGCGGTGCGCGGCATGGTGAGGGCGATCGCGGGCGCCTTTCTGCCCAGGGGCGACCCGCGTCTGGTGGAGATCATCCGGCGGCAGCGCCGGCGGGAGCGCGGACCCTCCATCGTGGTGCTGGGCGGCGGGACCGGCCTCTCCACGCTGCTGCGCGGCCTCAAGCGCCACACCACCAACCTGACCGCGGTCGTCACGGTCTTCGACGACGGCGGCAGCTCGGGCCGGCTGCGGCGCGAACTGGGCATCCTCCCACCCGGCGACATCCGCGACTGCCTGGTGGCGCTGGCGGAGGCAGAGCCCCTGATGACGCGCCTGTTCGAGCACCGGTTCCAGGGCGGCGCGCTGGACGGTCACGCCTTCGGCAACCTGTTCATCGCCAGCCTGATCGAGGTCACGGGCGACCTGGAGCTGGCGGTGCGAGAGAGCGGCAAGGTCCTGGCCATCCGGGGTCGCGTGTTGCCCTCCACGCTGGACGACGTGGCGCTGTGCGCGGAGATGGAGGACGGGACCGTGGTGGAGGGCGAGTCGCGCATCCCGCGCGCCGGCCAGCGCATCCGGCGCGTCTTCCTCAAGCCGCCCACCGTGCGGCCGCTGGATGAGGTGCTGGAGGCCATCGCCCATGCCGACCTGGTGCTGCTGGGACCCGGGAGCCTGTACACCAGCGTCATCCCCAACCTGCTGGTCTCGGGCGTGGCGGATGCCCTGCGCGCCTCGTCGGGGCCGCGGGCGTACGTGTGCAACGTCATGACCCAGCCCGGGGAGACCACGGGATTCAAGGCCAGCGACCACGCGCGGGTCCTGCAAGAACACGTGGGGCCCGGCCTGTTCACCCATGTGCTGGTCAACACGCAGCCGCCCCGCAACCGCGTCCTGTTGCAGCGCTACCGGGAGGAGGGCGCCGTGCCCGTGGAGGCGGACCTGGACGCGATCCGCCGGCTGGGCGTGGAGCCGGTGGGTGACGATCTGATCAGCGAGCAAGAGCTGCTGCGCCACGACCCCACCCGCATCGCCCGCCTGGCGCTGCGCCTGGTGGATGGCCTGGACTCGGGGCGCGCGCGCCGGCCCTTCCGCGGCGAGCTCATCGGGGCCGGCCGCGGCCCCCGCCGGTCACGCCACTCCTGAGAAGACCTGCAGGAAATCCGGGCCCGCGGAGCCAAACGTAGTTCCGGAATACGCGCGGCGCGCGCGCCGCGCGTATTGACAGAGCCCAGGCGAGATAATACAGTATCCTTGGTCTTTTGCTCTCTAACCTGCGCCCGGGGCTCCCGGAAATTCGCTGTCAGGATTTCTTGGTGAACCCTCTGAAGTATCTGGAAGGCCCCGCGGGGCAGATGGACGGTCTTCAGATATTTCAGGGGGTTCAAGGTGGGGAGGTAGCCCGCGTATGCTCCTCGACTGGCTCTATGTCGCCGTCTTCGCCATCGTGGGGCTGGTTTTGGCAGGGCTTCCGCTGGTGATCGTCTGGCTGCTGGCCCCGCGCATCGATTACCCCCAGAAGCGCAGCACCTACGAGTCCGGCGTGGTCCCCTTCGGCCAGGCCTGGGCGCAGTTCAACATCCGGTACTACATCTTCGGCCTCGTCTTCGTCGTCTTCGACGTCGAGGTGATCTACCTCTATCCCTGGGCGGTGGTCTTCAAGGACCTGGGCGCCTTTGCATTTGTGGAGATGGTGATCTTCCTGACCATCCTCATGGTGGGGCTGGCGTACGCCTGGCGGAAGGGCGCGCTTGAGTGGGTCTAGTCGATAAGGTTGGGTGGAGTGGCTTTTCGCCACTCCACCCTTCACGAGGTATCCGGACGGGGGAGGCCCTTCGCCTCCCCCATGACCCCCGCCCGCGACGGTGCGGAGTTCGGGACACAGGTGATGCTCGGCCCTGGCCAAGCCAGGCCTGCGCATGAATGATGTATGACATTTCAGAGACGCGCTCGTTAGGCGCGCCTGGCAGGTAGCACCGCTCAGCGGGCGCGAAGTTCCCGGAGGGCATCGTGAACTGGCTCATTGAGATCGGCAAGGCCGCAGCCCTCTGTGTCGTTGTCTTTACCTTCATCGCCATCTCCGTCATGGTGATGGTCTACGCCGAGCGGAAGCTCAGCGCGTGGATGCAGGCGCGCATTGGACCGCGCCACGTGGGGCCCCAGGGCCTGCTGCAGCTCATCGCCGACACGGTCAAGCTCCTGCAGAAGGAGAACATCGTCCCCCGCCAGGCGGACTACCTGGTCTTCAGCACGGCGCCTCTCATCGTGGCCGTGGCGGCGCTGCTGGACTACGTGGTCATCCCCCTGGGCAAGGTCGGCGACACGGTCCTCATCGTGCGGGACATCAACATCGGCGTGCTCTACTTCGCGGCGATGGCCTCTTTGACCGTCATCGGCATCCTCACCGGCGGGTGGGCCTCCAACAACAAGTACTCCCTGCTGGGCGGGCTGCGCTCCGCGGCGCAGATGGTCAGCTACGAGATCCCGCTGGGCCTCTCCATTATCTGCGTGGCCATGCTGGCCAGCACGCTGTCCACGGTGGGTATCGTGGAGGCCCAGCGCGGCCGCTGGTTCATCTTCCAGGCGTTCCCTTTCGGCTTCTTCGCGTTCGTGGTCTTCATCATCGCCAGCACCGCCGAGACCAACCGCGTGCCCTTCGACCTCCCCGAGGCGGAGTCGGAGCTGATCGCCGGGTACCAGTCCGAGTACACGGGGATGCGGTTCAGCCTCTTCCAGCTCGGCGAGTACGGGGAGCTCTTCGGCATGTCGGCCATGGCGGTGGTCATGTTCCTGGGAGGCTGGAGCGGGCCGCGGCCCGTCCCGCCCCTGCTGTGGTTCTTCATCAAGACCTACGCGCTGGTCTTCGTCATGATCTGGGTGCGGTGGACCTACCCGCGCTTCCGGATCGACCAGCTCCTCAACCTGAGCTGGAAGTTCCTGCTCCCGGTGGGTCTCGTCAACATCCTGGGCATCGGCGCATGGCTGATTCTGCTGCGGTGAGCGATGGGTAAGCTGGCAGTGTTCATCATCCTCAGCTGCGTCACCCTCATCCCCGCGGTGATCGTGGTGACGTCGCGGAACATGGTGCGGGCCGCCCTGTCCCTGGTGCCTACCTTCCTGGGGGTGACCGGGTTGTACGTGACGCTGGACGCCGAGTTCGTGGCCGGCATCCAGGTGCTGATCTACGCGGGCGCCATCACCGTCCTCATCCTCTTCGTCATCATGCTCACCGAGGGCGGCACCGGCCTCCGCGTCCGGCAGATGAACGCCCAGACCAAGCTGGGCGCCCTGGTGGCCTTCGGCATGGCGGTGGTGCTCATCGCCTTCACGACCGCCACCCGCTGGCCGGTGAAGGCGGGCACCATGCCCCGCTACAACGCCGCCGCGGTGGGCAACGCCTTCCTGACCAGTTATGCTCTGGTCTTCGAGGTGACCAGCCTGGTGCTGCTGGTGTCGCTGATCGGCGCCATCATCATCGCGCGGAGAGAGGAATAGCACGTGGAAGTCGGCCTGACACACTACCTGGCGGTGAGCGCTCTGCTCTTCTGCCTGGGCCTCTTCGGGGTGCTGACCCGGCGGAACGCGGTGGCCATCCTCATGGGCATCGAGCTGATCCTCAACGCCGCGAACATCAACTTCGTGGCCTTCAACAAATATGTCTCGCCGGGCGCGGTGTCCGGGCAGATCTTCGCGCTGGTGGTCATCACGCTCGCCGCGTGCGAGGCGGCGGTCGGCCTGGCGCTGGTCATGGCGGCCTACCGCGGCCTGGAGACCGCGTACGTGGACGAGATCAACCTGATGAAGTGGTAGTGCGGGAGCGCCCATGCTGGACTACGCCTGGTTAATCCCGATCTTTCCGTTCGCGGCGTTCGTCCTCATCACGTTCCTGGGCCGGCGCCTGCCCGGAGAGGGCGCCTACGTGGCCGTGGCCGGCATCGGCCTGGCGGCCGTGGGCGGCATCGGCGTCTTCCTGCAGACGCTGCACGGCGCCACGCGGGACGTGGTCATCCCGTGGGTCACCCTGGGCGACCGGGTCCTCCATGTGGGCTACCTGGTGGACCCGCTGGCGGGGATGATGCTGCCCGTGGTGGGCGTGATCGCCACCTGCATCATGACCTACTCCATCGGGTACATGCATGGTGACCCCCGCTACCCGCGCTTCTTCGCCCACATGTCCCTGTTCTGCGCGGCGATGCTGACGCTGGTCATCGCCAACAACTTCCTGATCGCGCTGCTGGGGTGGGAGCTGATGGGCCTGTGCTCCTACCTGCTGATCGGCTATTACTTCGAGCGGCCGTCCGCGGCGCGGGCGGCCATGAAGGCCTTCATCACCACCCGCATCGGCGACTCCTTCATGTACGTGGGCATCCTGTTCATCTTCCTGGTCCTGGGCAGCCTGAACTTCAGCGAGATCTTCAAGGCGGTGGAGGCCGGGAAGCTGGCCGGCGGGGCACTTACCCTGGCCGCGCTGCTGATCTTCGGGGGCGCGGTGGGCAAGTCGGCGCAGGTGCCGCTGCACGTGTGGTTGCCCGACGCCATGGAAGGTCCCACGCCGGTCAGCGCCCTGATCCACGCCGCCACCATGGTGGCCGCGGGCGTGTACCTGGTGGCGCGGACCTACCTCCTCTTCTTCTCCTCCCCGGACCACGGGGCGCTCACGGCGGTGGCGTACATCGGCGGGATCACGGCGCTGATGGCGGCCACCATCGCCATCGTGCAGGACGATATCAAGCGGGTGATGGCCTACTCCACCATCAGCCAGCTCGGCTACATGATGATGGGCCTGGGCGTGCTGGGCTTCACCGCGGGTGCCTTCCATCTGATGACCCACGCCTTCTTCAAGGCGCTGCTGTTCCTGGGGG
>JACQTN010000228.1 GCA_016210785.1 Armatimonadota bacterium | reverse complement strand
GGAGAAGAGTATAAGAGACAGGCCCACATCTGGTGCTGCCCCACGTCGGTGACGAAGATGGCGTCGCCGTGCGCCGCCCTGGAAATCATGTCGATGGCGAACTGAGGCTTGATGGTGTCGCTGCCCTGGCGATACCAGAAGGGATAGCGGCGCCGCCACTCGTTGATCTTCGCCCACCAGGGGTCCAGGTCGCGCGGCGGCTTCACCTGGGCCAGCAGCGCCGCCAGCACCCGCTTGGCGTCGCCCACGATGGGGATGTGGGCAGGCTTGTTCTTCCCGATCTCCGCCGGGTCGATGTCGATGTGGATGACCGTGGCGTGGGGGATGAAGTCCTTCAGCCGGCCGGTGACGCGGTCGTCGAAGCGCGCGCCGACGGCGATGACCAGGTCGGCCTCGTTGATGGCCCAGTTGGCGTAGGCCGACCCGTGCATGCCCAGCATGTGCAGACACAGGGGATGATCGTCGGGCATGGCGCCCTTGGCCATGAGCGTGTACGCCACGGGGATGCGGGTGCGCTCTGCCAGCTCGCGGAGCTCGGGCGCGGCGTTGGAGGTGACGACGCCGCCGCCAACATAGAGAATCGGCCGTGAGCTGCTGGCGATGGCTTTCGCTGCGGCGGCGATCTGGTTGGGATGCCCGTCCAGCGTCGGCCGGTAGCCGCGGACGTTCACGGGCTCGTCGAAGACCATCTCGGTCTCCGTCTGCTGGATGTCCCGTGGGATGTCCACCAGCACGGGACCTCGCCGGCCCGTGCCGGCGATGTGGAACGCCTCCCGGATCTTGCGCGGGATGTCTTCCGCGTGACGCAGGATGATGCTGTGCTTGGTGATCGGCGTGGTGATGCCGATCATGTCCGACTCCTGGAAGGCGTCGCTGCCGATGGCGGAGGTCGGGACCTGGCCGGTGATGGCCACGATGCCGCCCGAGTCCATGTAGGCGTCGGCGATGCCGGTGACCAGGTTGGTGGCGCCGGGTCCGGAGGTGGCCATGCAGACGCCCACTGTGCCCGAGGCCCGGTGGTAGCCGCTGGCGGCGTGGGCCGCGACCTGCTCGTGGCGGACCAGGACGTGCCGGATGTCCTTGGCGTCGTAGATGGCGTCATACAGCGGCAGCGCCGCCCCGCCCGGGTGTCCGAAGATCACCTGGACACCTTCCCGGCGCAGGGCCTCCACGACGGCGTGGTTCCCCTTCATCCGTACCTTCGCCGCCGGATGGCTCTTCGCCGCCGATGGCCTGGGCTTCGCCATCGGTTTGGTCCGGGGCGCCGTCCGCACGTCCGACATGATCAACAACCTCCTCGCGAGTCCGCCACCCTGCCGTGAACAGATGCCAGAAAAAACACGCGCGGGAATCGCCGTCTAAGGACGGGCAATTCCCGCGGTACCACCTTAGTTCTGAACGAACCGCCGGTCGCGTGCTCTGACCACCTGGCGCAGTTCGCCAGCACTTAGTCCCGTTATCGGCGGGAGCCGGTGGCCCCTACAGGCGCGGCCGTCAGGCCGGCACCACTCGTGGCCACGGTTCAGGGGTGAGATTCGACTCGTCCGGATACCGGCTTTCACCGTGATATCGGAAGAGGACTTCGTGGGCCTCTTCCGAGCCCGCCGGGATGCTCCCGGGGGCGCCGGCTCTCTTCGATCCGGCGGTGAATCGACGTGTCCCCGTCATCACCTCGGATGCCTATGGTGAAACGGTATTGCGTGCCGGCAACGACTCCGGCTGTCAGGCGTACCCAGAGAGGATCGCCCCGGGGGTCCAGGTTACACTCCGATGAATGGCGAACTGGCCGCAGGACTTTCCCGGGAGCAACCAAAAGCACCGAATGCTTCCGGCGTTTTAGGAATGATTATCCCGGATTGCGCCGGCCGTGTCAATCCCCAATCCTGCATGACCTGCACGAATGTATGGCAGGCGAACAGGTGATCGATGGTCAAGGGGTGCACCGAAGCGACGTGGAATTGATTAGCATTCTCGCAGAGGGCAGGTGGTGAGGTCGTGTCGGGCTCCGCAACCGGGCGGTACGTGGGGAAGGCGATCAGGCGCGTGGAGGATCGCCGCTACCTGCTGGGCAAGGCCACGTACGTGGATGACCTGCGGCTCCCCGGCATGGCGCACGCGGCGGTGCTGCGCAGCCCGCACGGCCTCGCCGCGCTCACGCGAATCGACGGGCGGGCCGCCCGCGCCCACCCCGGCGTGATCGCCGTGCACACGGGCCAGGAGGTCGCCGACCGGCTGCGGCCGCTGGCGGTGGGCAACCCCGGCGCGCAGCAGTTGATCCAGATCCGCCACCCCATCCTGGCGTCGGGCACGGTGCGCTACGTGGGCGAGCCGGTGGCGGTGGTGGTAGCCGGGGACCGGTACGCGGCCCGCGATGGGGTGGCGCTCATCGAGGTGGAGTACGAGCCTCTGCCGGCGGTGACCGATCCGGAAGCGGCCATCGCCGACGGAGCGCTGCTCTTGCACGAGGCCGCTCCGCGCAACATCGCCATGCGGTGGACGGGAGGGAGCGGCGATGTGGACGAGGCGTTCCGCCGCGCGGACCGGGTGGTGCGCGGCCGTTTCCGCGTCCCGCGCCTGGCGCCAGTGCCGATGGAAGGGCGCGGCTCTGCCGCCGCCTATGATCCCGGCACCGAGCAGTTGACGCTGTGGGTGTCGACGCAGGCGCCTCACCGCGCGCGCAGCGGGATCGCCGCCATCCTCGGATTTCCCGAACACCGCATCCGCGCCATCGCGCCCGACGTGGGTGGCGGGTTCGGCAGCAAGGGTGGCGTGTATCCGGAGGAGGTCCTGGTGTGCTATCTGGCGATGCACCTGGGCCGCCCCGTGAAGTGGACGGAGGACCGGCGGGAGAATCTCACGGCCTCCTACCAGGGGCGCGGGCAGATCGCGGACGTGGAAGCCGCGGTGCGCGGCGACGGCACGGTGCTGGGCATCCGCGCCCGCATACTGGGCGACCTGGGCGCCTACTGCTTTGCCAACACACCCATGGTCCCCACGGTGACGGCGCGCATGATCACCGGCGTGTACCGGATCCCCGCGGCAGCGGTGGAGATTCTCGGCGTGCTCACCAACAAGGTGCCCACGGGGCCGTACCGCGGCGCGGGGCGCCCGGAAGGCGCGTACTACAGCGAGCGAACGATGGAGTTGATCGCGCGTGAGTTGAATCTGGATCCCATCGAGGTGCGGCGCCGCAACTTCATCCCCCCGAACGCCTTTCCCTTCAAGACCACCATGGGGATGACCTACGACAGCGGGCGCTACGCGGCAGCGCTCGACCGCGCCCTGGAGCGGGTGGATTACGCAAAGCTGCGGCGCGAGCAGGTCGCGGCCCGCGTCCAGGGGAAGCTGGTAGGGATCGGCGTGGCCATGTTCGTGGAGCGCGCCGGCGGCGTGATCGTGTGGGAGAGCGGCGGGGTGCGCGTGTCGCCGTCCGGCAAGGTGACGGTCACAAGCGGTTCGTCCTCCCACGGCCAGGGGCATGCCACCGTCTTCGCGCAGATCGCCGCGGAGGTGCTGGGCGTGCCGATGGAGGACGTGGTCGTGGTCCAGGGCGACACCGCCATGATCCCGCAAGGGATCGGCACCTTCGGCAGCCGCTCCGCCGCGGCGGGCGGCTCCGCGGTGTATCTCGCCGCGCGCAAGGTGAGCGAGAAGGCGCGCGCCATCGCCGCCCACATGCTGGAGGCTTCGCCGCAGGATCTCGCGGTGGAAGACGCGCGTTTCTTCGTCAAGGGAACTCCCCAGCGCAGCGTGACCTTCCGCGAGGTGGCGGGGGCGGCGTACGGCGGCGCGGGGCTGCCGCCCGGCATGGAGCTGGGGCTGGACGAGACGGTCTTCTTCAACCCGCCGGGCAACGTCTTCCCCTACGGCTGCCACATCGCGCTAGTGGAAGTGGACCCCGACACTGGCCACGTCCACCTGAAGCAGTACACCGCGGAAGACGACTCCGGGTCCATCTTGAATCCGTTGATCGTGCGCGGGCAGGTGCATGGCGGGCTGGCGCAGGGCGTGGCGCAGGCCCTCTTCGAGGAGGCCGCCTACGGCGAGGACGGCCAGCCGCTGGCCGGAACTCTGATGGACTACGCGGTGCCCAAGGCCGCGCAGCTCATCAACTTCGTCACCGATCACATCGAGACGCCGTCGCCGTTCAACCCGCTGGGGGTCAAGGGCGTCGGCGAGGCGGGCACCATCGCCGCGCCGACGGCCATCAGCAACGCCGTGGCGGACGCGCTGGCGCCGCTCGGCATCGGGCACCTGGACATGCCGTTCACCCCCGAGCGCGTGTGGCGGGCCATCCAGGCGGCGAGGGCGGGCGCCGGACGCACTGGGTAGAAACCGGAGGTTCAACGGGGTATGGCAGAAGAGATCCTGCGGTTCCCGCCCGACCGGCTCAAGGAGTTCTGCGCCGGCATCCTGGAGCGGCTCGGGGTGCCGCGCGGCGACGCGCTGACCGTGGCCGACCATCTGGTGCTGGCGGACATGCGCGGCGTGGGCTCGCACGGGCTCATCCGGCTGGGCATCTACGTGAAGCGGCTGCGCCTGGGGATCATCAACCCCACGCCCAACGTGCGGGTAATCAAGGAGACCGCCGCCACGCTGCTCGTGGATGGAGACAACGGCCTGGGCATGGTGGTGGGCAAGAGGGCCATGGAGATGTGCCTGGACCGCGCGGTGCGCAGCGGCGCCGCCTGGACCATGGTGGGCCGCTCCAACCACTTCGGCATGGCCGCCTACTTTGCCATGATGGCCCTGCCCCGCCGCATGGTGGGGATCGCCATGACCAGCGGCAACTCGGTGATGGCGCCGTGGGGATCCCGCGTCGCCTTCATCGGCAACAACCCCATCGCCATCGCGGTGCCCGCAGACCGCGAGGATCCCATGGTGCTGGACATGGCCACCAGCGTGTCGGCGCGCGGCAAGATCATCATGGCCGCCACGCTGGGCAAGCCCATTCCGCCGGGATGGGCGATCACCAAAGACGGGCGCCCCACCACGGATCCCAAGGAGGCCCTGGACGGCGGCGCGCTGCTGCCCGTCGGAGAAGCCAAGGGCTCCGGCCTGGCGCTGATGGTGGAGGCGCTCGCCGCGCTGCTGACGGGCTCACCTTCCGGGCCGGACATCGGCGAACTCTACGCCACCTTTGACCGGCCGCAGGGGACGGCGCACACCTTCGGGGCCATCGGCGTGGAGGCGTTTGTGCCGTTCGAGGAGTTTGCGGGACGGGTGGATCATCTCATTCGCACCCTGCGCGCCCTGCCCACGGCGGAGGGCGTGGAGCGGGTGATGGCGCCTGGCGAGCCGGAGTTTCTGCGCCACCGCGAGAACGAACGCCTGGGCGCGCCGGTGCCGGAAAAGGTGTACCGGGAACTGGCCGACCTGGCAAAAGAGCTAGGGGTGCCGGTGCTCTAGTTCATAAGGTTGGGTGAAGTGGCTTTACGCCACTTCACCCTTTACCACGTCTCCGGACGGGGGCGACCCTTCGTCGCCCCCATGTGAACCCCCTGAAACATCCAACAGGGGCAATCATGCTAAGAACAAGAGACGCTCCGGATGTTTCAGGGGGTTCAACCCCCACCCGCGATAGTGCGGACTCCGACATACTGGTGATGCTCGGTCTCGGCACAGCCGGTCCTGCGCATGTACCGCGCCTGCGCGCGGCGTCATCCGAGAGACAACTTTTGTGAGGGGGATCAGGCATGACCACGCCGGCGGTGCGCATCGGAGACGTCACGAATCTAGGGAACGGCGCCTACGCCTTCATCGGCGGCGACCCGGCCAATGCCGGCTTCGTCGTCGGCAGAGACGGCGTGCTGGTTATCGACTCCCAGTTGACGCCGGCACACGGCCGGGCCATGGTCGAGCAGATCGCCCAGCACGCCTCGGTGCCCATGCGGGTGCTCTTCCTCACCCACTATCACGGCGACCACGTCTACGGAAGCCAGGCGTTCAGCGATCGCGGGGCGGTGGTGATCTCCCACCGGGGCACCCGGGCGCTACTGGAGGAGCGCGGGCCCGACATGATCGAGCGCAGCGCGCAGCAGCGCCCCGAACTGGCGCCGCTGTTCGCGGAATTGCGCCTGGTGCTTCCCACCGTGACCTTCGAAGACCGCATCACCTTCCACCTGGGCGGCGTGGACGTCAACGCTCACTTCGCTGGATGGGGCCACACGCCGTACGACTGCGTCGCCCACGTGCCGTCCGCGCGGGTGCTGTATGCCGGCGACCTCCTGTTCAACAAGGGCATCCCCGTGGTGCGCGACGCCAACATCAGCCAGTGGATCAACCTGGTCCGGTACCTGGAGACCATCGACGTGGACCACGTCATCGGCGGCCACGGCCCCGCGGGCACGCGCGCCGATCTCGGTGAGCTCAGGGTCTTTCTGGAGCGCCTGCTGGAGCGGGTGCAGGCGGAGGCGGCCCGGGGACGTTCGCTGGACGAGGTGAAGGCCGCGGTGCCGATGGAGGAGTACCGGCGATGGGGGCGGTACGAGGCGCTGCTGCCGCCCGCCATCGAGAAGGTCTACCAGAACCTCACGGGTCGTTGAACCCGCTTCGACGACGCCCGGGGTCCCCGAGAATTCGCTGGCGGGAATTCCCGGGGTGGGCTCACGGGCCGATGAGCCCCCACCAGCCGTACAGGTCCACGTAGACCAGGTCGAAGTACATCACCCCGCGCGTGGCGCGGGCGGCCATCAGGAAGGCTCGCCGGGCCCGCTCCGGCTGCCCCCGGAACAGCGTCAGCAACACGCCGCCCACCACCGGTGTGCCGGTCACCATCTCCTGCGCCAGCGCGGCGCCTCCGATGATGGAGGCCCACCCGGGCCGCCCCTCCCACGGAAAGATCCGCGGGTAGTACAGGCCCACCATCAGGTAGTCCACGAGCGGCGCGATGCCTGCCTCCTCCCACTCGAGGCTGGCCCACGGGTACCGCCACCGCACCGGGACCCCGGGACTCCCCCAGTTTGCCCCCTCGTCAAAGTACGTCGGGTACCATCCGCCCACGTACGCGGCGAAGGCGAGCCCGGGCTTGAGGTGGTGGACGGCGCGACGCGCGGAGGCGAAGAAGCTCTGGATGGTGCGGGCGCGCCAGGCGATCCACGGGCGGTACAGCGGCCCGGGCATGCGGGTCCATCCCTGCGATGTGCGGTCATAGCGGAAGATGTCCTCCGGCCAGCGCGTCACCCGGCGCCCCAGGTGGCGCTCGAAGGCCGCGCGGCTCACCTCCGAGAAGTCCGCGGTCACGTCGGGATAGCGTGCCCGGTCCAGCACGATCCCGTCCACCCGATAGCGGCGCACCACCTCCAGGATCGCCGCCATCTCGTACAATTGCACCTCGGGGTGGTTCGGATTGACGAAGGCGAACAGCCCCACCTCCGTGGACGGCACCAGGCGGGGCTCGTTGTCCTTGACCACGTAGTGGAGCGCGCGCCACTCGGGGCGGTCGTAGGCCCTGCCGACCCTGAACGTGTTCAGGCCCTCCGAGAACAGGTTTACCGCAACGTGCACCTGGATGCCGCGGACGTGCGCCTCCTCGATCAGGACCTGGAGCTGGTCGTAGCCCTGCGGGTACCACTCGCGGGGCGGCGGATACGGCGGCGGATCGCGGCGCGGCACCGGCGAGGTGCCGATGCGCGGGAGAAAGTCGCTGGGGTAGGAGGCGTAACTCCAGGCGTTCTTTGCTTCGGGGATGATGACGTCCACGCCCGCCTGCTTGGCCCGGTCCAGCATCCGGCGGACGCCTTCACGGGTGCTGAGGGCCTGCAGGTTGGCGGAGACCTCAATCCACAGGGCGCGGGCCGGGACCCGGGAACGGGACGCGGCCCCGGCATATTGAGGCCCAGCGGCGTGGACCAGCGTGAGCAGAAGGAATGCTGCGAGGACGCCACGCGCCCTGCCGGAGTGCCGGGCGGGGGCGATGCGCGGAGCGAACCGTGCTGGCGGACTGGACCAGGCGGAGATGCAGATGACGCCGGGGCGCATGGTGGGGAGGCGGCTCCGTCACTCCAGCGGCTCGAGGGTCTCCGCCAACTGGATGAGCACCCCATGGGCACCCCTGGGATGGAGGAAGACCTCCTGCCAGTTGGGATCGCTGTAGTTCTCGCCCACGACGCGGTGGCCGGCGGCCCTCAGCCGGTCGGCCCACTCTCGGAGGTTCTTCACCGTGAAGGTGAGGTGGTGCAGGCCCTCGCCGTGCTGCGCCAGGAAGCGATGGAGGAAGTCATCCAGCCCGCGCGGCTCCAGCAGTTCCACCACGCCGCCGGGGAACTGCAACTGGTACCAGCGGTAGCGAGGTTCGTTCCCCTCCTCGCGGAAGACGCCGCCCAGCAGGTCACGGAAGAGTGGCAGCGCACCCTCCACGCTGTGCACGGCGACGGCGACGTGGTCGAAGCGGACGTCCTTCGGCATGAAGCGCTCCTCAGGCGTGAGATTTCCGGGCGGTGGACGCACCGCCTCTCATGCATACGGCGCGGGCAGCGAATCGTTCAGCGCCACCAGCTCGTCCACGTTCGTCCAGGACATGACGCGCCGGCCTTCCTCCAGGTCCCGGATCATCCGGGTCAGCCGGCGGTTGAGCGGAAGGTCGATCCCGTCCTTCTCCGCCAGGTCCACCACCAAACCGATCTGGTGGTCTACCTCCGTCTTCCGCTTCCGCACGGCCCGGTCGCGCCAGATGCCGCTGTACTGCTTGCCAGAGTTGCGGTTGAAGGTCACCAGCACGTCGAACGACTCGTGGATGCCCGGCCAGTTTCGCGGCGCAGCGAAGCGCATCGCATGCGGCTCGTAGCCGTCGAAGCCCTCGCAGCGCACCCCCCTGGCCTCCGCGGCCCGTACCACCTCGGCCACCAGGTTCGCCAGGAGCGGGCGGTAGCCGTGCTCCTTCAGCACCACCCAGATGGGCTCGTTCACCAGCGCGGTGGCAAAGAGGACCGACGCGTATCCCAGCTTGCCCCACAGGTAGCCCCAGACGTTGCCGGTCATCCGCACCGTGGGCAGAAACTTGCTGACAGCGGCGTGGATCTCGCGCAGGCGTGGCGTCATCTGCCCGTCCAGCTCGCCCAGGTAGAGGGCGCCGGGACCGCCATAGGTGACCACGCCCGGCTCCAGGTAGTCGGCGCCGAAGTTGATGAAGCAGCCGACGGTGCGCTCCTTGCCCACCGTGTCGCTGATCGTCAGCTCGTTGAGGCCGTTTTGAAAGGACACGACATACGAGTCCTTCGTGAGGTGCGGCGCGATCTGCCGGGTGGCCGTCTCCGTGTGCATGGCCTTGACCGCCAGGAAGACAACACTGAGCGGCCCGCGCACCTCCGTGGGGGTGAAGGCTGGCGCCTGCACGGTGAAGGTCTCCGCCGGCGCCTTGATGGTGAGACCGCACTCGCGGACGGCCCGCACGTGCTCCTCGCTCGCGTCCACGAAGGTGATCTTCTCGCCGGCGCGCGCCAGGTAGGCGCCGATGGTGCCGCCGATGGCGCCGGAGCCCCAGATGGTGATCTCCATGGCCGACCTCCACTGCGGGGTATGTGGGAATCGTGCGGTGACGTCCGCCCCAATGCTTCTCAGCGTGGGCGCGCCACTCCTGCCCGGCGATGCGCGCGACGCGACCCGGCCGGGGAGGCGGAGAGTACGGCCGTGGAGGCGCAGCGCGCCAGCGGCAGCGCAGGCACGCCCGCGGCGGCTGGCGGGGGTGTGCCGCCTACTCCCAGAGCGACGAAACGGGGAGCGTCAGACCGGGGAGGTTGGGTGAGGTGAGCGTGTCCTGGGCGCCCAGGGTCGCGGCGCGGCGGTACTGGCCGCCCTCAAGCGTGTAGACCTCGACACTCTGGGTGTCGGGGTCCACGATCCAGTACCCGGCGACCCCGCTGCGGGCATAGGTCTCCATCTTGCGGCCGCGGTCCACGCGAGCGGTGGTGGGCGACAGGATCTCAATGACCAGGTCAGGAGGTCCCTGGATACCGGTGTCGGTGATGATGTGGGCCCGCGCCTTCGAGACGAAGACCAGGTCCGTTTGGACCACGTCCACCTGGCTGAGAATGACGTCAACGGGCGAGGGCAGCACCCGGCCCAAACTGTGCTGGCGCACGTGAGCAAGGATCTGCGCTCCCAGGTTCATCACTACGGACTGGTGCGTGGGACTCGGTGACGGGGTCACGTAGAGATCCCCTCCCAGAATCTCGTATCGATTCCGGTCGCTGGGCAACTGGAGATAGTTCTGGTAGGTCAGGATCAGTTTCTCTCGCATCGTGCCCCCCGAACCCCTCGCCTTCAGTCTACCGCCCGCCTCCGGCGTCCGTCAAACGGCGGCGCGGCGCCGGTGTCCTCGCAAGAGGCATTCAAGACAAAGCCGCGGCCTCTGTCGCGTTTCGACAGGGCCGGCGTGCCGCGCGGAGAATTGACCATATAGGACTCACACACCACAGCGCCTGCAGCGGCGCGACGCGCGTTCAGGGAGGGCAGTGATGGCGATCAAGAGGCGGGTGCTGGGAGGAACCGGACTGAAGGTCAGCGAGATCGGACTCGGGACCTGGGCCATCGGCGGCGACGAGTGGGGACCGATCGACGATCGGGAGGCGGTGCGGGCCATCCGGCGCGGCATCGACCTGGGCGTCAACTTCATCGACACGGCCGACGTGTACGGCCAGGGGCACAGCGAAGAACTGGTTGCGAAGGCGATCCGCGGCATGCGCAAGAACCTGATCATCGCCTCCAAGGCCGGCTTCGACATCTACACGAAGCCGGGCGCGGTGGGCGGAGGCGGCAAGAATTTCTCCCTCTACTACCTGCTGTACGCGTGCGAGCGCAGCCTGCAGCGGCTGCGCACCGACGTGATCGACCTGTACCAGCTCCATAACCCCGGCATCGAGGTGCTGCGGCAGGGGGAGGCGTTGGACGCGCTGGGCCGGCTCAAGCAGCAGGGGAAGATCCGCTTCATCGGGGTCTCCGTAGGGAACTGGGAGGAAGGTCTCGTCGCCATCGAGACCGGCGTCGTGGACGTGCTGCAGATCGTCTACAACCTGATCAACCAGGATCCGGCCACCAGACTCTTCCCCACGGCGCGCGAGCGCGGCATCGGCATCATTGTCCGCACGCCGCTCGCCTTCGGCCTCCTCACCGGCAAGTACACGCCGGACCATGTCTTCGGCCACGACGACTTCCGTAGCCACTTCCCTCCCACCTGGCTGCCCGACAACCTCAAGAAGGTCGAGCAGGTCAGGGTCCTGGTGCGCGGCAGGATCAAGACGTTGCCCCAGGCAGCCATCGCTTTCGTGCTCTCCCACCCCGCCGTGTCGGTGGCCATCCCGGGGCTCAAGACGGTGAAGCACGTGGAGGAGAACCTGAAGGCCGGGGCGATGGCGCCGCTGCCGGCGGCGGACCTGCGGCGGGTGACGGACCTCTACGCGCGGAACTTCGCCGCGTCCTAGCGTCCATGGCCTCCGTCGGCATCGGCATCATCGGCTCGCAGTTCGCCGCGGACCTGCACGCCCAGGCGCTGGCCCAGGTGCCAGGGGCGGCGGTGGTGGCCGTTGCCTCTCCCACCGCGGAGCACGCCCGCGCGTTCGCGGAGCGCCACGGCATCCCGCGCTGGTTCACCGACTACAGGGAAGTGGTGACCCACCCGCAGGTGGACGTGGTCAGCGTCTGTGCCCCCAACGACCTGCATGCGCCGCTGGCGCTGGCGGCGGCGGAGGCCGGCAAGCACGTCATCGTGGAGAAGCCGCTGTGCCTCAACCTCGAAGAGGCGGAGGCGGTCCTGGACGCGTGCCGGCGGCGCGGCGTGCTGCTGATGTACGCCGAGCAGCTCTGCTTTGCGCCGCGCTACCAGCGCATGCGTCGGCTCATCGAGGAGGACGCGCTGGGCCGCCCATATCTGGTCAGACACGTGGGCAAGCACTTCGGGCCGCACTCGGCCTGGTTCTGGGACGTGTCGCGCTCGGGCGGCGGCGCCTTCTTCGACATGGGCTGCCACGGCCTGGAGCTGGCGCGGTGGCTGCTGGGCAAGCCGCGCGCCATGTCGGTCTTTGCCCACATGGCCACCCGCGTGCACGGCGAGCGCACCCGCGGCGAAGACGACGCGGTCGCCGTGGTGGAGTTCGAGGGAGGCGCCACCGCGATCATCGAAGCCTCCTGGGCCAGGCCGGGTGGCCTGGACGACCGCGTGGAGATCTACGGCACGGGCGGGCACACGCAGGGCAGCCTGCACCAGGGGGGGGCGCTATTGACCTACAGCCTGCACGGGTATGGCTACGCGGGAGAGAAGTCCGGAGACACGCAGGGGTGGACCTTCACCGTGTACGACGAGATCTGGAACGGGGGCTACGTGGGAGAGATGGCTCACTTCATCCGCTGCATCCGGCACGGCCTGAAGCCCCTCGAGACCGGCGAGGACGGGCTCGCCGTGCTGGAACTGTGCCTGGCCGCGTACGAGTCGGCGCGCACGGACAGGAAGGTCGCCCTCCCCTTCCTGCCGCGCGCCCGGCGGCCCATCGATCTCCTGCTCGGCGCGTCGGCGCCATGAGCGCGCTCGCCCTGCGCGGGGGCGCCCCCGTCAGGACCCGTCCCTTTGCGTCGTGGCCGGTCCACGACACACGCGAGGAGACCAGCCTGCTGGAGGTGCTGCATAGCGGCCACTGGAACCGGTGGGAAGGCGAGAGGGTCCAGGACTTCGAGTCCCGCTTCGCCGCCTATCTGGAGATCAGTCACGCCCTGGCCGTCAGCAGCGGCACCGCGGCGCTGGAATGCGCGGTCCACGCGGCCGGCGTCGGTCCCGGCGATGAGGTCATCCTGCCGGCCTACGGGTACACCATGCCGGCGTGCGCGGTCCTGCGCGTGGGCGGGGTCCCCGTCTTCGCCGACGTGGACGCGGAGACGTTCAACCT
>JACQTN010000240.1 GCA_016210785.1 Armatimonadota bacterium | reverse complement strand
GGACAGACGCGTAGGCAAACTCGCTCATGTTGAGCTTGCCCAGCAGCACGGTGCCCGCCTCCGCCAGCCGGCGCGCCGCGGTGGCATCCGCGTCCGGAATCCAGTCGCGCAGGATGGGCGACGAGCAGGTCGTCTTGATCCCGCGGGTGGCGAAGATGTCCTTGAGGGCGATGGGGATGCCGTGCAGCGGCCCCTTCCGGCGTCCGCCGTTGATCTCCTTCTCCGCGCGTCTGGCGTCCTCCAGGGCGCGATCGGCGGTCACGGTGACGAAGGCGTTGAGGGCGCGGTCGTAGCGCTCGACGCGCGCCAGGCACGCCTCCGTGACCTCCACGGGTGACACCTGCTTGGCGGCGAGCGCCCGGGACAGGGTGCTCAGGGTGAACTGGTCCAGCTCATGCTCCCGCATCGGTGTCCTCCGGCCACCGGCCGATCGCCATGGGCTCCACCTCGGGGACCACGGCGCGAGTGAGCACCCGCCAGTCGCCCGCAAAGCGCCGCAGCGTCGGGACCAGGCGGGTCACGGTCTCCTCGTCGAGGGTCACGCCGGCGCTCTGCGCCATGGTGACCAGCACGCCTCTCAACGCCTGCTCGTCGACATCCGCCATGCCTCGACCATCCCTCCTCCACTGGAGTCTCGCTTCATGTGCACTCCGGTCGCCTCGAGCCTGCCAAAACCCGTCCGGCGTGCCGCGGTGAGAGTACCCGATCGCCTACCCGCTCAGGCCGAACTTCCGCTCGGCCAGGGTCAGGCACTCGTCCAGGATGCTCGCGATGCGGTCGATCTCTTCCTTCGTCACCACCAGCGGCGGCGCCACGTGGAGCACCTGCCAGGCGCGCACGATCAGCCGCCGCTCCATGATCTTCTCGCCCAGGTACGCGAGGAACTCACCGTCCCGCTCCCAGCGCTCCTTCGTGCCCTTGTCCTTCACCAGTTCGATGCCGCACATCAGCCCGATGCCGCGCACGTCGCCCACCGTGGGGTGATCCATGAGCGTCCGCAGTCCCTCCAGCAGGTAGCCGCCCATCTCCGCGGCGCGCTGGGGCAGCCCTTCCCGCTGCATGATCTCGACGTTCTTCAGGGCCGCGGCGCACGCCACGGCCTGCCCGCCGAAGGTGAGCAGGTGCCCCAGGCGCCGCCCCTCCGGCTGGAAGGGCTCGAAGACGCCGGGGCGCACGATGGCCGCGGCGATGGGCGCGTACCCGCTGCTCAGCCCCTTGGCCACCGTCATGATGTCGGGGACGACACCAAAGTGCTCCGCGGCAAACATCCTGCCGGTGCGCCCGAAGCCGTTGATCACCTCGTCCATGATGAGCAGAACACCGTGCCTGTCGCAGATCTCGCGCACCATCTGCCAGTAGCGCGGCGACGGCACGTGATTCCCGTTGCTGGTGCTCACCGGCTCCCCGATGAAGGCGGCCACCGTCTCCGGCCCCTGAAACTCGATCTCCTGCTCCAGGAAGCGGGCGCACATCAGGTCGCCTTCTTCCCCCTCCAGGCCGAAATCGTTGCGGTAGCGGTTGGGCGAAGGGATATGGGTCACGCCGTACATGAAGGGGCCGAAGTGCGGCTCCTGCTCCCGGCGCAGCCCGGCCACGCTCATGGCGCCGAAGGTGGCCCCGTGGTAGGAGCCGCGGCGGGCGATAATCTTGTAGCGCCGGGGAAACCCGCGCAGTGCCTGGGCCTGCTTGACGATCTTGACGGCGCTCTCCACCGCCTCCGACCCGCCGCTGCAGAAGAACACGCGGGACAAGTCGCCGGGCGTGATCCGCGCCAGCACCTCCGCCAGCTCCACCGCGGGCGTGGTGGTGAAGGCGCCGGCGGAGACGTAGGCCAGGCGGGCCGCCTGCTTCGCCATCGCCTCCGCGATTTCAGTGCGGCCGTGGCCGACGTTCACCACCCACAAGCCGGACAGCCCGTCCAGGTAGCGGTCCCCGTGGCTGTCGATGAGGATGCAGCCCTTGCCTTCCACGAAGACCCGCAGGCCCCGCCGCTCTGCCAGCTCCACCCAGTGGGAGGCGTGGACCCAGACGTGGTCGAGGGCCTCCTGCTCCCAGCGGTCCAGTGTGACGTCGGTCTGCACCGTTCGCTCGCCTGTCACGATCCTCTCTCCTGTTCCCGGCGCCGGGCGCGCCGCGTGCCTATCCCATGCGCCGCCGTCTGATCTGATTGGCCAGCTTCATCTGAAGGCTGTAGATCTCGATGAACCCGGCGCTGGCGTTCTGGTTGAAGGCGTAGTCCCGCATGAAGGTGGCCAGGGACCGGTCGTAGAGGGCGTTCGGGGACTCCATGGCCACCACCTCCACGCTGCCCTTGAAGAGCCGCACCGTCACCTCGCCGTCCACCTTGTCGTTGACGCGGTCGTTGAAGGCGTTGATGTCGTCCAGCGCCGGCTCGTGCCACAATCCGCCGTACACCAGGTACGACCACTTGTTGTCCAGCGTCACTTTCAGTTCGTTCTCGATGCGCGTGCAGACGTACTTCTCCAAATTGCGGTGGGCGGTGATGATGGTGTGGGCCGCGGGAGCCTCGTACACGCCCCGCACCTTCAGCCCCACCACCCGGTCCTCGATGTGGTGGACGACGCCCACGCCGTGGCGGCCGGCGATCCTGTTGAGGGTCATGATGAGCGCCGACAGCTTCATGGCCTGACCATTGAGAGCGACGGGCAGCCCATTCTTGAAGGTGAGCTTCACCAGCTCGTGCTCGTTGGGGGCGTCCTCCGGCCGCGTGTAGGTGGTGAGGAACTGGCGCAGGGGCGGGATGCGGGCGGGGTCCTCGATGTCGCCGCCCTCCCACGTCATGCCCCACATGTTGTCGTCGGCGGAGTACGGGAAGTCCACCGACGCCGGCACCAGGATGCCGTGCTGCTTCGCGTACTCGATCTCCTGGTCCCGTCCCATGGCCCACTCGCGCACCGGCGCGATGATCTTGATCTCCGGGTTGAGCGCCAGCGCCGCCCCTTCCACCCGCACCTGGTCATTGCCCTTCCCCGTGCAGCCGTGGGCGATGGTGTCCGCCCCGCGGCGCGCGGCAATGGTGACCGCCCACTTGGCCAGCAGGGGCCGGGAGACGGTGGAGATGTAATAGTCGCCCTGGTAGGCGCCGTTGGCCTTGATGAGCGGCGCCAGGTACTCGTCGGCAAACTCGTCCTTGACGTCGATGACGTGGGCTTCCGTCGCTCCCAGCCGCAGGGCTTTCTGCCGGATCTTCTCCAAATCGTCCGCCTGCTGTCCCAGGTCCAGGGTCACCGTGATGACCTCCGCCCGGTACTCGTCCTGGATCCACTTGAGCATGACGCTGGTGTCCAGGCCGCCGGAGTACAGCAGGACCACCCGCCTGACCTCTCCGGGCCTGGCTTCGTGAGACGCAACCCTGGTGTACGTGCGCGGCTCCACGCTCACAACCTCCTCACATTGGGGCAGCGCTCTCCGTCAAAACTTCCAAGCTGCTCTCGCGAATGGTGCGCTCGAGACGCGGGAAGAGAAAGTCCTCGACCTGTTGCAACACCTTCTCCCAAGACACCTCAGTTCGCCTCACCGCGGTCGCTCAATGCGCGGCCGCCGGTCCTCTTCTGTGTGCGTGCCCCGCTCTCCTGGCGAGAGCTATCGTTCCGCGGGCCACGCCTCTCCCTGGTACCCCATCTGCCAGAACGAGTACTCATAGCGGCTGGCCGTGATGAACGCCTCCAGCATCCGGCGCCGTTCCGCCTCGCCCGCGGCACCGCCCAGATCATTCATCTGCGCGATCCGCAGGCGGCACCGCTCCGCGTACCCCGAGGTGAGATAGAACTCCGCCCACTCCCGGTAGACGGTGTCGGCCACGCGGCCCGCCAGCCGCACGCCGATCTCCGCGTAGGTCCAGGTGCACGGGAGCAGTGCCGCGGTGAGCTCGCCGAAGGAGCCCAGGCACGCCGTCGCCAGCAGGAAGTTGGCGTAGCCCAGCGTGGTGGGTCCCGGCACCGCCGCCTCCAGCCGGTCCGGGCTGAGCCCGATGCGCTCGGCGAGCCGGCGATGGTGCGGCCGTTCAATGGGAACCGCCAGGCCCGCGGCGACGGATGGGCGCATCGGCGGCGGCGCCTTGGCCAGGCCGATAGCCAGCGCCCGGCCGAACGCCTCCAGGTAGTAGTAGTCCTGCTCCAGGAAGAAGGCGAACCGGTCCCTGGACAGCGTGCCCGCCGCCAGGTCGCGGAGGAACGGGTGGGCGAAGATTTGCTCCCACAAGGGCGCGGCCTGCGCGCGAAGCCAGTCCGCAAACGGCTGGCTCATGGGCGGACCTCTCCCTCGAGCAGGTTCACGAACCTGGCCGCGGGCGGCGTACGCACGCCGATGAGCTTCCGGCCGTACATGAAGTCTTGCAGCCGGGCCCACCGATCCACCCGCTGCTCCTGGCTGCGGGCGAAGTAGGGCAAGGTGGCGGCAAAGGCGCGCCGGTTTAGCCCGGTGTCCCCGCGCGGGTTCGTCTCCGCGAACTGCTGGTAGGCCTGTCTGGGCGACCGGATCGTGTAGGCGATGCCCCTGGCCACGCCGCGGACAAAACCCTTTATGGCCCCGCGCCGCTGCTTCACCGTGTCCGGGTGAGCGATGAAGAGAAGCTGGTAGTAATCGGGGATCCCGTGCGCCTCGTACGGCAGCATCCCCACGGCGCGGCCTTCTATCTCCAGCACGATGGGTTCATAGTTCCGCAGACCCGTGACCGCGTCTACCTTACCGCCGAGGAGCGCCGGGACCAGGTTGAAGCCCACGTACTGCGTTTGAAACTCGCCCTCCCGCACGCCCCCGTGCGCAGCGATGGCCTTGATGACCGCCTCGCCCCAGCCGGGGACGCCGAAGCCGATGCGCTTGCCGCGGAGATCGGCGGTCGTCGTGATCCCGCTGTCCTTGAGGAAGATGAGCGCGCCCAGCAGCCGGTCCACGAGCAGGCCCACCGAGACCACCGGGAGCCCCTGCGCCCGCGCGATGGTGACGGTGTGCTGGTAGTTGATGCTGACGTCCACCCGCCGGGCCGCCGCCAACTTGAGAGGATCCGCAGGATCCACGGGCACCTGGATGGCGACCTCCAGGCCCTCCTGGGCGAAGTAGCCCTGCCGGAGCGCGGCGTAGATGGGTACGTGGTTGGGATTGGGGAACCAGTCGAGCATCAGGGTGAGCCGCTCCGCCGCCGGTGCAGGAGGCTGCCACACCAGGGTGAGGACGACGGCGAGCGCGACGAGTCCAACTTTTCTTGCCATGGGACACCTCCCCTGGTCCCGGGGAAGTCAAAAACCGCCTCGCGGCTGAGAGGCGGCTCCACCCGCTTCCTGCGCCGGCATTACCCGGACCAGGTTCGAGGGGTCGACGGCGGGCGTCACCGGACGCGAGCCGTCCTCTCAGCCAGGATCTCCCCAGCTCCCCCGGGACTTGCTCTGCGATTTGCTTTCAATAATAGAAAAAGAGATCCCGCTCTGTCAAATGAAGAGTCGGGATCGCTGACTGTCAAATCCTGGGTGGCACTTCCCGAGAGCGCTTGGCTCTTGGGTCTGATTATCTCGACGGGGTCACCCCTCTGGTCACAGCCAGCCAGGCGCTAGATGCTGCCGGCCGCCCGGAGCGCGCGGTGGGTGGCCCGCATGCAGGTATCCATCACCACTTGCAGGCCTGCCGCCTTTGCCCGCGCCGCGGTCTCTTCGTGCACGATGCCCGGCTGCATCCAGACGACCCTGGCGCCGATCGCGATCGCGTCTTCCACGATCGGAGGGACGTCCTCGGGTCTGCGGAAGATCTGGACGACATCGACGGGCTCGGGGATGTCCCGCAGGCTCGCGTAGGCCTTCTCGCCCAGGGCTTCGGTGATCGTGGGGTTGACGGGGATGATGCGGTACCCCTGCTCCTGCAGGTAGGCCGCGATGCCGCGGCTGGGACGGTCGGGTTTATCCGACAGTCCCACCACGGCAGTGGTCTTCGTTGTGACGAGGATCTGCCTGAGGTCCTCCTGCTGCATAGCGGCCATGGTGTCCTCCAGCGTACGAGCGCGTGACCACGAACGGCCTTACCGGTGTCCCCCTGGCCAGGTGATGATCGGCATGTTCACGACGACACCCGGCCGCCTCAGAGCCACGTCGCCCTTGCGGGCCGCGGCCTGGATCTCCTCCACGGAGCCCAGCACCCGCGGCGTCCTGCCCTTCCGCCAGGTCACCAGGTTCAGAGCGCGGAGGGGGGTATACCGGGCCTGGCCCGGCACGGCGTCAAAGACATCGACCTGAAAGCCGAACGGGCCCTCGCCCTTCACCCCGTTCGTGAACACGTACACATCGGCCAGCAGGTGCGTGGGGACCTTCGCCAGGCTGGCAACGGTGAAGACTTTGGGGCCCATCATCTTGGTCAGCATCTCGGCGACCTGTGGGGCCGAAGCCTCGGTGTGGATGAAGAGGAGTTCCTTCCCTTTGTAGAGACCCTTCACCGGCGGCGTCGGGTTCTGGCTCATCTGGCCCATCTGACCACCCATCCCGGGCGCTATCTGCCGGGCCGGCGTGGTGGCCGCGTAGAAAGCGGCGTACACGGTGAGGAGCAACGCCACGGCGGCTGCACCCGCAGCAAGACGATGCGTCGACATGATCCTCCCCCTTCCTTGTCCTCCCACCTCTGCCCGGCGGACCAGGGAGCCTCAGGCGCCCACCTGGTGCCCCGCCATCTGGATCGCCTCACGGATCCCGCTCTCGTCCACGGCGGTTTCATCAAACCGAACCGTGACCGTCTTCTCCGCGAGATCGGCGGTGACGTCCTGGACCCCGGCGAGACGCGAAACCACCGATCGTATCCACTGCACGCACCCCTCGCAGTGCATGGATGGCACCTTGAGGGTAATCCTCCGGCGGGCCGGCTTCCTGGCCCCGGGCACGAGCCGCCCGCCGAACGAGTTCAGCAACACCGTGCTGACGCTGGCCACCATGGCCACCATGGCCCACACCGGGTGCACCAGCCCGGTCACCGCCGCGGGCACCCCGATGCCGTTGAAGGAGAAGGCGAGAGTCAGGTTCTGGACCGTCTTCCGGAAGATGCTGCGGCCGATATGATAGGCGTCAACCACGGCGGTGAGCCGGTCGCCCACGATGATGATGTCGCTGGACTCGATGGCGATGTCTGTCCCCGCGCCGATGGCGATGCCCACGTCGGCCTGCATGAGCGCGGGGGCGTCGTTGATG
>JACQTN010000026.1 GCA_016210785.1 Armatimonadota bacterium | reverse complement strand
GGGTGACCTGAAGCGGGGCGACATCATGATTCTCCCCGTGAAGGGGGCCCGGCAGATCGTCTATCCGTTCTACCAGACGAAGAAGCCGTTCGACGACGTTCGCGTTCGGCTGGCCTTGAATCTGGCGGTCGACAGGAACAAGATCGTCACCTCCATTCTCCAGGGATATGCCAGGCCCATGCACGGGCCGAACTTCGCGCCGGGGACCATAGGATACGATTCGACGATCCCGGCGTACCGCTACGAGCCCGCGCGGGCCAAGGACCTGCTGGCCAAGGCTGGCTACCCCGGTGGCTTTGAGGCCACCTGGCAGATTAGCAGCGGTGCTTTCCTCAAGGACCGGGAGGTGGCGGAAGCCGTGGCAGGTCAGCTCCGCCAGATCGGGGTCAACCTGCGGCTGGTGGTCACCGAGCGACCGAAGCTGGTGGCCAGCTTCATGTCCGGCGACTGGGCGGAGATCAGCTCGACCACGTGGGGCACGGTCAAGGACCCCGACGTCTGGCTCACCTGGAACACGATCAACCGGAAGAGCTTCGTCGACCAGCAGACCATGGATCTTCTGCTCAAGTCCAAGGCGGCGATGAACCCGAAGGAGCGCGAAAACCTCCTGAAGAGGCTCAACCGCCATCTCCATGATCACCCGGTGTGGCTGTACGTCTATGCCCCCGATGATCTGTACGCGGCGCGCAAGCACACTGGCTGGGCGCCTTACGCACTCCGCGGAGACCTGGGATACACCTACTACTGGGTTCCCGGTCGCCAGTAGAAGAGCGTCCGGCGACGCCCGTGCGACCCGGGGAGGGACCCGTCGGCCGAGACGCGCCCGGGAGCAGAGCGATACTCACGGCACCGTGACCGCGGCGGCTGATCAGGCATGATCGGGTACATCGCCAGAAGGCTGGGCCAGGCGATCCCCACGCTGCTGGTTGTGTTGCTCGTCGGCAAAGCTTTGCTGCACGTTTCCGGAGACCCCACGGACATCCTCCTGCCGCCGGAGGCGACCGCCGAGCAACGCGTCGCCTTCCGGCGGCAGCACGGCCTGGATCGCCCCTTTGCCATCCAGTACGCGCGCTATGTGCTGGGGGCGTTCTCTGGCGATCTGGGACAGTCGCTGAGCTTCAACGAGCCCGCGCTGCAGATTGTGATCGGCCACCTCCCGGCCACGCTCAAGCTGACGGCCGCGGCCATCGCCATCGGCATGGCTGTGGCGCTACCCGTGGGCATGGCGGCCGCTGTCAAGCGGCGATCGTTGATGAATTCCCTGGGCTCGATCGTTGTGCTCCTGGGCCAGGCCGTTCCGACCTTCTGGTTGGGCATGATGCTGATCCTGCTGTTTGCCGTCCGGCTGGGGTGGCTGCCGGCCTCAGGGCGTGGGGGGCCGCAGCATTTCGTCCTCCCCAGCGTCTGCCTGTCGTTTTGGGTGGCCTCACTGTTCATGCGGCTGACCCGCTCGAGCATGCTGGAAGTGCTCTCCCAGGACTACGTGCGAACCGCCCGGGCCAAGGGGCTGCTGGAGTGGGCTGTGGTCACCAGGCATGCCTTCCGGAACGCGCTCTTGCCGCTGGTCACCGTGGTAGGGCTGCAGTTCGGCGCCCTGCTGGGAGGCGCCCTGGTGACGGAGTTCGTGTTTGCCTGGCCCGGGATCGGTTCCTTGCTGATGGCAGCCGTGGAAACCCGCGACTACGCCCTGGTGCTGGCCATCATCATGGTCGTGGCCTCCGGGATCATCGTCATCAATCTCCTGGTGGACCTGCTCTACGGCTGGATCGATCCGCGGATACGTGTGGCCTAGCTCAGGCCTGCGTCCACGATCCGGATCGTCGCGATCGTGGTTCGTCGAACCCGCAGTGCTTGCGGGCCAGCTCTCGGGGTGGTTCATGTGTCTGGTCGCGCGCCCGGGGCACTCGATGGCGCGGTAACGACGGAGGTCACAAGGTGCAGCGTGTTCCGTTTCGCGCCCAGCCTCGCGGGCGTCTGCTCCGGTTCCTGCATCGGACACCGGCGACGATTGGCGCGCTGGTCATGATTGTCTTCGTGACGGTCGCCGCGGGAGCGGACCGGCTCGCACCGTACCACTACGATGCTCAACTCCTCTCCGATCGCTTGAAACCTCCCGCCTGGACGCCGGGAGGCTCCTGGGCCCACCCGTTGGGAAGCGACCAGCTGGGTCGAGACATCCTGAGCCGGATCCTGTACGGCGCCCGGGTTTCTCTCGCTGTTGGCCTGCTCAGTGTCACGGTCGGGTGCGCGGCGGGGACCACGCTGGGGCTTGTTGCGGGATACGCTGGCGGGGCGATCGACGCGGTGGTCTCGCGGGCGGCGGATGCCCAACTGTCGTTTCCCTACCTGCTGCTGGCCGTGGCCCTCATGGCACTGGGCGGGCGCGGGCTCTTCAACCTGATCCTCGTGCTCAGCCTGGGGAGTTGGGTGGTCTACGCGCGGACGGTGCGTGCCGCGGTCATGTCGTTGAAGACCGCCGAGTTCATCGAGGCGGCCCGCGCCGTCGGCGCGCCGACCTGGCGGATCATGATTCGCCACATCCTCCCGAATACCATGGCCCCGCTCACGGTCATCAGCTCATTCCAGTTCGCCCAGATGCTGCTGTCGGAGGCATCGTTGAGTTTCCTCGGCCTCGGAGTTCAGCCGCCCGCGCCCAGCTGGGGAGAGATGCTGGGAAGCGGCCGGAGTTACCTCACGTCGGCGTGGTGGCTTGCCACCCTGCCCGGGTTGAGCATTGCCCTGGTCGTCCTTGGCGCGAACCTGGTCGGGGATGGGCTGCGGGACGTCTTCGATCCGCGCGTGGTGGCGGACTGAGATGCGCGCGGCGTGGCGGTGCGCCAGCGGCCGGCGCAGCCTTGCGCGCCCCATACGACCTCGAGGGCGCGCCGGGCGCGTCCACATCATGCGCCCGGTGCGGCCGGCGGTCGCCATCACGGGCGAGCAGAGGAGGAAGGCGGGCCGCCACCGCCGGGGGATCACGGAAGGGGGCATGAGAGCGTGACCGCAACTCACCGGGTAGTCGGCAGGCCGCTGCCGCGCCTCGACGGGCATCTCCGGGTCACGGGGCACCTGCGCTATGCCGCGGATCTGGTGGCGCCGGCAATGCTTCACGGCGCGCTGGTCCGCAGCCCCCATGCGCATGCGCGGATCGTTCGCATCGAGACTGGTGCGGCCTCGCGCGTGCCCGGGGGGTGCACGATCATCACCGGGAAAGACATTCCCGCGGTGCGATTCGGCGCGCTGGTCAGGGACGAGAGCGTGCTGGCCGTGGACCGGGTGCGCTACGTTGGCCAGCCGGTGGCCGCCGTCGCCGCAGCCACGCCCGAGATGGCCGAGGAAGCGGCGAGGCTCGTGGAGGTGGAGTATGAGCCGCTGCCGGCGGTTCTCGACCCCGAGCAGGCCGTGCACTCCGAGGCCGCGCTCGTGCACGAGGACTGGAGGGACTACGCGGCGTCACCGGTGATCGAGCGGTCGGGCAACGTCTGCGGACGGACAACCATCGCCAGGGGTGATGTGGCCCGGGGGTTTGCAGAGGCCGACCACGTCTTCGAGCACACCTTCGAGACCGCGTCCGTCCACCAGGCCTATCTGGAGCCCCGCGCCGCCCTAGCGTGGGTCGAGCCCGGGGGCCAGGTGGTCGTTCAGTCGAACACGCAGGTCCCCTACGATACCCAGGCCCTCCTGGCCGACGTCCTGGGGATTCCTCCGACGAAGATCCGGGTCATCTGCGCCGGCATCGGCGGAGGATTTGGTGGCAAGCTTCGCCTGGGCGTCGAGCACTACGCGGTGCTGCTGGCGCAGGCCACAGGCCGCCCCGTGAGGATCGTGCTGACGATGGCCGAGGAGATGATCGATGCCCGTCCGCGCCATCCGACCCGCATTGTCCTGCGGACCGGCGTCACCCGCGACGGCATCATCACCGCGCGGCAGGGCCGCGTCATTCTAGACACAGGAGCCTTCGCCGGATCGGGACCCGCCCTGGCCTCGGTGGCGACCCTGATGCTGGCGGGACCGTATCGGGTGCCCAATCTGCGCATCGAGGCGCTGGCCGTCTACACGCACAAGCAGAACTTCGGCTCGTATCGCGCGCCCATGGGTCCTCAGGCGGTCTTTGCCGTCGAGTCCCAGATGGACATCATCGCGGACCATCTCGGGATGGATCCGCTGCACCTCCGCCTGAGGAATGTCGTGCAGGATGGTGATCTCGGGCCGACGGGCCAGCCGCTGGGGCGGGTCGGCGTCAGGGATGCACTGCTGCGGGCGGCCCAGGCCATTGGGTGGGAGGAGCGGAGGAGCGGTCCTTTCCGCGGCAAGGGACTGGCCTGCTCCTGGTGGACCACCACCGGCGGCTCGTCTGGATGTTTTGCGAAGATCAACGCCGACGGGACTGTGACACTGCTCACCGGCGCCGTGGAGATCGGGACAGGGGCGCTCACAGGAGCCGCTCAGGTGCTGGCCGAGGAGCTTGGGGTCAAGGCGAGCGATGTGACGATCATCAGCGCCGATACCCACGGCACGCCGTACGATTACGGTGCCCAGGGGAGCCGGACGGCATTCAGCGTGGGCAACGCTGCGCGGAGCGCCGCGCAGGAGCTGAAACGGCAGCTGCTCCACCTGGCCGCCCAGCTGCTGGAGGCGCGGCCCGAGGACCTCGAGGTTCGAGAGGCCCACGTGGCGGTGAAGGGCGTGCCGTCGCGTACTGTCGCCCTGGCGGAACTGGCACGCGTGAGCCTGCAGAAGAGTGGCGGTCTCGTGGCTCACGGGACCTTCATTGCTCCTCCCACACCCTATGACGCGTCCTGCGTGACGGGACACCTGTACCCCGCCTTCCACTCCCCCAGTTTCCACGCTCACGCTGCGGAGGTGGAGGTCGATCCAGAGACGGGCCAGGTGCGGGTTCTCCGGTACGTGGTGGCCCAGGACGTGGGCTTCGCCATCAACCCGGCGGGGATCGAGGGACAGATCGAAGGTGGCGTGGCGCAGGGACTGGGCCAGGCGCTGACCGAGCAACTGATCTATGACGGCGGCCAGGTCCTCACCCACAACCTCACCGACTACGCCCTCCCCACCACGCTGGACGTGCCCAACGTCGAGTCGATCATCCTGGAGTATCCCAGCGAGGTGGGGCCCTACGGCGCCAAGGGCGCGGGGGAGCCTCCCATCATCGGGCCGCCTGCCGCCATCGGGAACGCCCTTTACTCCGCGGTGGGCGTCAGGCTGACGACCCTGCCCATGACGCCGGAGAACGTGTTGAGGGCTCTAAAACGCGGGTAATCTTTCCCCCAGGAGGACGCGTCATGCCAGTGGTCTCCGGAAGCCGCATATGTGCTGTGCGGCATCGTGGTGGATCTCAAGATCAGTGAGATCGTCGATGCTCCCAACCGGATCGTGTCCGCGTACCTCCCACTGTCCGTCTGCCGAGGATCGTGTGGCCGTTCGCAATGACGATCCCCCCAGAGGCGTGCAGCCTAGTGCGCCTTTCATTAGCGGGGCGCACAAGGGAGGTCGGTCTGGCTGCTAAACCTTCTATGCGCGTGGCTGACGCGGAGGCAATGAGCATTGAGGGGTTTTCGCATTTGGAGAGAGGCGTTTTCCCCCGGGTGCTCCGGGCAGATGATAGACGCATTCTCATCGTCAGCATCGGGGAGGTGTAGCCGGTGCAGTTGAGGACAGACCCCGTGACATTGGAAGTGCAGTGGAGCAAGCTCATCTCGATTGTGGACGAGGCTGAGGTGAGTCTCCTCCGCACGGCATTTTCTGCCATCGTTTCGGAAGCGTACGACTTCGCCTGCTCGTTGTTTGATGGGGAAGGGCGCTCTCTCGTGGCGTCCTCCCGCGGAATGCCTCGTTTCGTCGCCACGATGCCGGAAACGATGCGCGCCTTTCTTCGAGCCTACCCTCCCGACTCACTGCAACCGGGAGACATACTTGTAACCAACGACCCCTGGATCTGCGCGGGCCATCTACCGGACTTTGTCATTGCGTCCCCCATTTTCCGGGAAAAGCGGCTCGTGGGCTATGCGGTGAGCATGGCCCACACCACGGACATCGGCGGCTCGCTCAACTGGCAGGGGACCCGGGAGATCTTCGAGGAAGGGTTACGGGTTCCGGTTAT
>JACQTN010000222.1 GCA_016210785.1 Armatimonadota bacterium | reverse complement strand
TCCCAAGAGCGCCTCCCCCTACGACTCGTGCGTTGCGTCCGGCATCGTGTTGGGATCGGGCCCCGGGTCCAGGCCCGCCGCCGCCTTCTGCAGGCGGGCCAGGTAGTGCGTCCAGCCCTTCGCGAAGGCCTCGCGCTCCTGCGCGGTGGGCAGATCGCGGTGCACCAGCCGGACGATGGTGCCGTCGCCGTCGGGGATGAGCGAGACTTCGACGGTCGTGGAGCCCGGCGGCACGGCCTGTCCTTCGCCCTCCCAGCCCCAGGTGAAGACCACGCGGCTGTAGGGCACGATCTCCACGTAGGCGCCGCGGGCGATGTAGCGGCCGTTGATGTCCACGCGGTAGATCCCTCCCGGCTGCGGGTCGAGCGTGGCCTGCTGCCCCTTCCAGCGGATCATCTTCGCCGGATCGGTGAAGAATGCGAAGACGATCTCGGGGCTCGCGGCGATGCGGATCTCCTTGTGGACCACGTCAGTCCTTGCGGTGGCCATGGCGGGCGCGTCTCCTCTCTTCGAGTTCTGCGGCCTGCTTCAGGCGGTGCAGCCGGTCATCCCAGAACCACTCCAGATATGCCCGCACTTCGGCCAAAGCCTCGGGGCGGGCCCGGTAGAGGCGGCGCGTGCCTTCCCGCCGCTCCGTGACGAGCCCGGCGTCCCTGAGGACGCGGAGGTGCTGCGAGATGGCGGGCCGCGTCACATCGAAGTGCGCGGCGATCTGGCCCGCCGGCTTCTCGGCGTTCCAGACCAGGCGCAAGATCTCCCGCCGCCGGGGCTCAGCGATGGCACGGAGAACGGCTTCCATGCTTCTATATTTAGCATACACTTACGTAAGTGTCAACTTACTATTTTCCCCCAGGAGGACCCGGGTCAGTGGCTGAATACCGGACGGTGGGGGAGGCGCTGAGAAGGAGGGCGTACTCAGCGTTCAGGCCATCGTGACGACCGCGCCGCGATCAACGGACCCCATCGGACTCGGCATCCAGTTGCTCGGCGGCTTTTCCGTCTTCGTGGGGCCGCAGGTGATCCCCGACGCCGCCTGGAGGCTGCGCAAGGCTAGGGCGCTGATCAAGGTGCTGGCGCTCGCGCCCGGTCACCGGCTGCTGCGGGAGCAGGTCATGGAGATGCTGTGGCCGGACGCCGATCCGGGCGCGGCCGGCCACAGCCTGCGCCAGGCCCTCCACATCGCCCGCCGCGCGCTCGCCCTGCCGTTGGAGTCCGGCGAGCCGGCCGCCTGGCTCTTATCTCAGGACCAGGCGCTCGCCCTCGAGCCGACGGTTTCCCTGTGGATCGACGTCAAAGCCTTCGAGCGCGCGGCCTCGGCCGCCCTGGACTCGCAGGACACCGTCGCTCTCGAAGAGGCGATGCGGCTCTACGCCGGCGATCTGCTGCCCGATGACCTCTACGAGGCCTGGACGGTCGAGCGGCGCGACGTCCTGCGCGCCCGCTATCTCTCCGTGCTCTGCGAACTCGCCCGTCTCTGCCAGGCCCGCGGAAATCTGCGCCGCGCGGCGGAGGCGTGGCAGCGCATCCTCGCCGTCGAGCCCGCGCACGAGGAGGCCCATGCGGCCCTGATGCGGATCTATGCGGCGAGCGGGCAGCGCAGCGCCGCACTGCGCCAGTATCAGATTCTTCGGGACGCGCTGCGCCGGGAACTCGATGCCGGGCCGCACGCGGAAACCGACCGGCTGCACCGCGACATCCTGTCCGGCCGGTACCCCCAGGGGATCGTCGCCGCCGACGCCTCCGTCTCCCAGGCCGAAGAGCAACCGCCGCACGCGCCGGCGGAACCGGAGCAGCCCCCGCAGGCCGCCGGCAACCTGCCTCCCGTGCTGACGAGTTTCATCGGGCGCGAGCAGGAGTTGCGGACGCTCCGCACCCTGGTGGCGGATGCGCGGATGGTCACGCTGGTCGGCCCGGCGGGCTGTGGCAAGACGCGCCTGGCGCTGCAACTCGCCCGCATCGTCGAAGGGTGTCCCGATGGCGCGTGGTGGGCCGATCTCGCGGCCATCACCGACCCCCAGTTGCTCCCGCACGTGCTGGCCTCTGCGCTGAGCCTGCGGGAGGAGCGCGAACGCGACCCGATGGAGACGCTCGCGGAGCATCTCCGCGCGAAGCGGGTTCTGATCGTCCTGGACAACTGCGAGCATGTCCTCGACGCCTGCGCGTCCGCGGTCGACACGCTGTTGCGATCGTGCCCGCGGCTCCACATCGTCGCGACGAGTCGAGAACGGATCGGCGTGGCGGCGGAACGCCTCTGGCCCGTTCCTCCCCTCGCTGTCCCCGCCCCGGATCTGCCCGTGGAGGAGAGTCTCCAGAGCGAAGCCGTGAGGCTCTTCAGTGACCGCGCGCGCGCCGTGGCTCCGTCCTTTCGGTTCACCCCCGCCAGCACCCGCACGGTCGGCGAGATCTGCCGGCGCCTCGACGGCATGCCGCTGGCGATCGAGCTGGCCGCCGCCCGCGTGCGGCACCTGTCGGTCGAGCAGATCCTGCAGCGCCTGAGCGATCGCTCCGGCCTGCTCACGAGGGCCGCGAGGGTGCCGCGGCGGCACAGGAGCCTGGAAGCGGCGATCTCCTGGAGCTATGAGCTCCTCAGCCCGCAGGAGCGAGCGCTGTTCACCCGGCTCTCCGTCTTCCCGGCGCGGTTCACGCTGGAGGCGACCGAAGCCATCTGCAGCGGTGACAGCATCGAACCGGCACAGGTCCTCGATCTCCTCGCCGCCCTCGTGGACAAGTCGCTCGTCGGCGTGGAGGAGAGTCCCGCCGGCGCCATCCAGTACCGGCTGCTCGACACGATCCGGCAGTACGGGCGGGAGAAGGTCTCTGCGGAAGAGGCCCAGGCCCTGTCCCGGGCGCACCGGGACTACTTCCTTCGGCTCGCGGAAGAGGCCGCTCCTCTGCTTCTGGGCGGCGAGCAGATCGTCTGGCTGAACCGCCTGGAGGCCGACCACGACAACCTGAGGGCGGCGCTGGAGTGGTCGCTGCAGACAGGGGACATCGCCGGCGCCATGCGGCTGGCCTCCGGCTTTGGCCCGTACTGGTGGGCCCGGCACCTCAGGGAAGGGCGCGGGTGGATCGAGCGAACGCTCAACGCGCCGGGAGAAGTCTCCGATGCCGTTCGCCTGGGCGCGTTGATGTGGGGTCGGGAGCTGGCGATGGTGCAGGACGATTGGGAGCGCGGAGGAGAGCTTGCCGAGCAGGCTCTAGCGCTTGTCAGAGAGACGGGGCAGAAGGAATTGCTCGGGCCGTCGCTGGCGTCACTCGGGCACGTCCTGTGGCACCTGGGCGAATCCGCCCGGGGCAAGGCGCTGTGTCAGCAGGGCCTCGCGCTGAGCGCGGACGTCCAGGACGGGCACATGCTGAAACTCCTCCTGTACCACTGCGCCAGGGTGGCCTGGCACGAGACCGATTTCGAGCGCGTGGCGACCCTGTGCACGCAGTTGAAGGAGGTCTCGGACCGCACCGGAGACCTTTCCGGAATCATCGAGGCCCAGGCGCTTCAGGGTGACGCCGCGCGCTACCGGCGGGATTACCCACAGGCCGTGGCCCTCTTCGCGCAGGCCATCGAGCTCGCGGAGCACCTCGGGGACAGGTACTACGCGGCAACACTCAAACCCCGCCTGGCCGACGTCACCAGGATTGTCGGCGATGCCGGGCGGGCGCACGCGCTGTACCTGGACAGCCTGGTCACCCTGCACGGTCTGGGGGAGAGATGGTTTCTCATGCGCAGTCTGGTCGGGTTGGCGCGGCTCGCTCTGGACGCGGGCCTGCCCTCACGGGCGGCCCGGCTGCTCGGCGCCGCCCAGACGCTGCGGGATCGGCTGGGCGCGCTTCCGGACAGGGAGAACTTTGACCGCGCCGTCACGGTGACCCGCGGGGCGCTGGACGAGCAGGCCTTTGCGGCTGCGTGGAGCGAGGGGCGCGCGATGACCCTCGACCAGGCCGTGGCGTATGCCCAGGAGCACGAAGACGCGGCTCCCCCCTCCGCTCCTCCGCAGGCCCCACGCTGACCCGCCGAGTCCCCCCGACATCCCAGACGTGATGAGCCCGGGCCGGACCGTCCGACCCTCGTTGACGCGCGTTTGACCTGCGCTTGACGGCCGGCGTCTATACTGAGCCCCGCAGTCACATCACACGCCGGGGGGAGGAATGGTCATGAGCGGGTATGCGCATCCCGAGGTTCTGGTGGAGACGCACTGGCTGGCGGCGCACCTC
>JACQTN010000221.1 GCA_016210785.1 Armatimonadota bacterium | reverse complement strand
GCAAGACCGAGGCCAGGAGGACCTCCATGGTCGTAAATCCCCGGTCCAGCCCCGCCGCCAGCCACGATTTCCAAGACACCCGCGCCCGGATCTCCAGTCCTTTCACACGGCCGTGTCGGCCCGAATCATCCGCATGATCCATCATCCGTCGATTGTATGATCCTTCACGAATCGGGCGGCGTGCAATGGGTCTTTTGCCCTACGCACGCGCTCCTGGCCCGTTAGCCTCGTAACTTAAATATTATACCACGAGTTTAGCTGAATTGGACGCCTTTTCCAGGAACAACTGCACCCTGCCTTCTTTGTACCCGATCGAGTTGGGTTTCAGTCCCCGTGCCGGGCCCGCAGTCGCTTGGACAGCCTCAACATCAACTGGACGCGCTCCACCTCGTTCAGCCACTGCTGGGTGGCCTCCTGGAGCAACTGCGAGCCCGGCGCCACGATCCCCGTGGGGCAGGCCGGCCCGAGCTGGTCCTGAGCCATCTGGCGATAGTAGGCCAGCACCCGGTCGCCGTACCGGCCGCACTCGTGGAAGTCCTCGCTCAGGAAGACGAAGACAGGAACCCGCAACCCCTGGTTCAGGGCCACCTCCCGCTGCACATCGGGGCGGTCGTCCCGGTCCACGAGCCGGTACGAGATCATCGGCGCCGCCTCGGCGATCCGCTGAATGATAGGGCACTGCCGCACGCAGTCGCCGCACCACGCCCCGGTGACGCACAGGATGTGCATCCGCCGGGTGAACCCGGCCAGCATTTCCCGCTGCGCGTCGGTGAGCCGGAGTTGATCGTACACGGTCTTCCACCGGTCGCGGTGCTGCGGCGTGGCAAACTTCTCCAGGAACGCGTCATACTCGAGGCCTGCGCGAAACTCCGTCTCCCACTGGGCCGGCTCCCACATCGCGGTCTCTCCTTGTATGCATTTGTTTGCGCCAGCAGCGTGAGTGTCTGACCACCGAATGATCGACGGTTGCTGAGCGCTCAACGTACGATGAATGCTAGACTGCGTGCCTGACAGGCGCGCGGCGGGCACCTTCCCGGGCCGTGCGGCTTCGGTCACACTGTAGATGCTCCCCCGCCAGGCGTCAAGCGCCCGCCCCGCGTCAGCGCGCGGAGCCGTGCGGATGCGGTCCCGCCTGGCGGCGCACCTCCTCCGGATACACGGCCCGGCCGAGCGCGTCCTCCAGGCTAATGAGCCGGCGGCGCACCAGGCCCGCCAGCGCGGCGTCCATGGTCTGCATCCCGTACTCGCCGCCGGTCTGGATGGCGCTGTGGATCTGATGCGTCTTGCTCTCGCGGATCAGGTTGCGGATGGCGGGCGTGGCGACCAGCAGCTCCACCGCGGGTACCCGCCCCGCGTCCTCCAGCCCCGGCCAGTGTCCCTCGGCGGAGGAGGCGCGCCGCGGCCGGCTGGGGCTGAGCAGCGCCGCGTCCCGCTCGCCCCCCAGGCGGTGGAAGTAGAGGCGGTTAGGGAGCAACTGCTGGGAGATCACCGCCTCGATCACGCCGGCCAGCTGCACCCGGGTCTGTTGCTGCTGGGCCGGTGGGAAGACGTCGATGATCCGGTCCACGCTCTGGCCCGCCGTGGCCGTGTGCAGCGTGGCAAAGACCAGATGGCCCGTCTCGGCGATGGTGAGGGCGGTGGCGATGGTCTCCAGATCGCGCATCTCCCCCACCATGATGACGTCGGGATCTTCGCGCAGCCCCGCCCGCAGCGCGGTGGCAAAGGACCGGGTATCCTCCCCCACCTCCCGCTGGTTGAAGAAGCTGCGCTTGTTGGCATGGATGTACTCGATGGGGTCCTCGATGGTGATGACGTTGACGGTGCGGTGGGTGTTGATGTAGTCCAGCATCGCCGCCAGCGTGGTGGACTTGCCCTGGCCGGTGGCCCCGGTGACCAGGACCAGCCCGCGCGGCAGCCGGCACAGGTCCTTGAGCTTGGGGGGCAGATTCAACTGCTCGATGGTCGGGATGTGGGTGGGCACCACGCGAATGGCGATGGCCACGGTGCCGCGCTGCCGGTAGAGGTTGACCCGGAAACGTCCGGAGCCGGCCAGGCCCGTGGAGAAATCCAGGTCCCACCGCTCCTCGAACCGTGCCCGCTGCTCCGCCGAGAGCAGGCTGACGGCCAGAGCATGGGTGTCCTCCGGCCGGAGCACCTCCTGGCGCAGCGGGATGAGATCCCCCCACACGCGCACGATGGGCGGAGACCCGGCCATGAGGTGGAGATCGGAGGCGTCAATCTCCACGGTCTGCCGCAGCCAGTCGCGGATGTCCATGGCCTATCTGTTTCTTTGCGCGGTGCGGGTCTCCTGGCGGGTCTGTTCAGCCCTGCGGATGTACCCTCCCATGGCCCGGACGCGCTGGCCGTGGGAGGAACGGTCAGTCGCGCCGCGCCGGCTCCTCGGAGGGCCGCCAGATGCCGCTCGCCGGATCGACGGCGTACCAGCGCCTGTCGCCCCAGACGAACGCCTTCCGCCTGGTGGGACGGGCCGGGGCGAAAACCGAGACGCCCTGCACGGGTCGTTCCAGCCGTACTCCCAGCACGTCCAGCACGGTGGGCAGAAAGTCGATGTGCTGGTAGTCAACCTGCAGCACCCCCGGCCTGACCGTGGGACTGACGATGAGCAGCGGCACATGGGCGCTGAACAGCCTCCGGGCCTCGGTGCCCCCGCCCGCGTCCACGGGCTCCGTCACGGTAGGCCCGTGGTCCGATGTCACGATGATCGTGGCGGTGTTCAGCACCCCCTCTTGCCGTAGCTTCCGCAGGAACCGGGCCAGAAGCCTGTCGGCGAACATGGCCTGCCGCTCGTAATTCTCCTGCGCCCGGGCGTCGTGGCCCGGACGATCACCACGATCACCGTAGAACAAGACGTACGGCGATCGGTGCGAGCCGCCGCTTTCCGTGAACACGTAGGGCTGGTGTGAAACCTGCGAATGGAAGTAGTACGCGTACCCGCGTCCCCGCCCCGCGCGGACGTCCGCCAGAAACTTCTCGAACAGGACCAGCGTGTATGCGTGAAACGCGTCTGCGCCCAGCAGGGATTTCAACGACGCCGGCCGGAACCCCGGCAGAAAGTACCTGCCCAGGGCGCGGTGCGGATACGCCCTGACGAGATACGAGACGCCGCGGCAGCGGAAGGCGCCCGGGAAGCAGTGGTCCATATACTCTTCGTAGAGGCTGAGGCGATACTGCTGCGACAGAGCCACGAGCAGATCAGGCGTACCCGGAGCCCGGGCCTCGCCGACGCAGTCCCGGTTTTCCGGAAAGATCCATTCGCCGGTCAGCATGCTCGGGATGGAGTGGCAGGTGTCCGGGTAGTTGCTCGTCGCGTTGGAGAACCACACCCCTCGCGCGGCCAGGGATTTCAGGGCCGGAAACCGGCTGCCGTCGATCTCCCCGTTCTTCAGGAGCACGTCGCGCCCCAGCGCGTCCAGGATCAGGATGAAGACCGGTCCTGTCGCCGGTGTGGCACGCGCCAGCCGGACCTGCGGGACCGGGGCTGGCGCCGCGCCGACCGCGACCCCCTCCTGGTAGGCGAAATGCACCGTAGACAGGAGGAGCAGCGGCGCCAGGAAGACGAACAACCACTGCACGAAGCGGTAGGCCACCAGCGCGGTACCGGCGGACGCGGCAACGGCGGCGAACATCACCGCGGACCGGGAGGCGCGTCCCACGGAGAGTTCGGGCGCGTTGGGGAAGTACTCCGCCTGGACCATGCGCAGCAGCGACACCAGCGCGGCCGCGATCAGGACCGTCCGGTAGCTCCGGAGCCATGCCCCCCGGCGGTCCGCGCGCGCGATGGCCCGGTCGAGAACAAAAACGCCCACCGTGGGGAGGATGTGCACGGTGAGCACGGACGGGATTAAGGCCCGCAGGCCCGGGCCGTCAGAGATACGGCCGTACAGCGGCTGGGCCACCACCCAGGTGACGGCCGAGAAGGCGAGGCCGAGACTGTTGACCCACCCCGCCGGGGCTGGGGCCGCGCGGCGCGTCGCGGGGTTCATGGCCCGAACCTGTAGAGCCGTCGGGCGGTGCCGCGGAGATCGATCGCCTCCACGTGCCCGAAACTGGCCTCCAGAGCTTCCCGCAACGCGGTCTCGGTGTACCCCGCGTGAGCCCCCTCACGCCAGCGCAGCATCTCCTCGACGGCCGGGTCCTCCCGCGAAACGAACTCCAGGATGCCCGCGCGCGCCACGCCCGCGAGCCACAGAACAAACGCCCCCAAAGGCAGGACCGGCTTCCGCAGCTTCCAGCGTAGCGGGAGCAACCGGGCCAGTTCCTCGGGAAGGATGCCCTCCAGGGACGCCCGCATCCACGGTTGGAACCGTACGCCCGTGGCCGCCTGCACCATGAGAGGATTGAGGAACGTGCGGCAGAACTGCGTGTAGCCGGTCCAGCGCTGCCCGTCCCCGCGACGGGCGAAGGATCCCAGATCGATGAACGTGGGCCGCGGGCCGACGAACTGGACATTAGACGGCCTTGCATCTTTCATGGTGTAGCCACGTTCCAGCGCTGCTCCCAGGATCTCCAGGTGCAGCAAGGCGCATCTCTGAGCATGTCAAAGGACCACTCGTACGCGTAGGAGACAAACGGGAGTCGGGGATGCTCGATGATCCGAGAGCCGGCGGGCACCAGGCGGGTCAGATCACCCCTGACCTGGTCGGCGTGCACGACGTGGTAGGGGATGACTCTGCCCTGATCGACAAGCACGCCCAGCAGGCCGGTACTCTCAAGGCCGAGGAAATCCGCGGCGGCGTGGGGGACGAAGTAGCGGAATATCTGGCCGTCGCGGACAATGACACCGCTATCGGGATCGCGGAAGGAACCCGGATGTGCGTAGGGGATTCCTTCCTTGCGGCCCGGGCGGTTCACCGCCACCCCGGCACCGTCGTTGGAGGTATCACGCCCTGTCCGCAACGCGAGGAGTCAGTTCTTCTTCTCAGTGAATGAACTCAACGTCTGCTCAGGCGCTCGGACAACCGCTGGCGAAAGGTGGCGCCGAACAGCTTGAGCAGCGCCATGATCCCCGCGATCCCCCCCAGCGCCAGTTGGAGCAGCACTCCCCCGGCCGTGGGGTCGACATACGCGTAGACGAATCCTGGCCACGCGAACGACGCTATCGTGCAGATGTGCACCGACCTTTGCCCGCGCGTCCGCAGCTTCACGGCCTCCCTCCTGAAACGACAGACCGGGTGCGGCAAGATCAATCAGAAAGGGCTAACCGCGGCGGTCAGCCCCTCTGCCAATACCCGGTATGTCTATGGATTTCGCGCCCTGTCGGCGCCCGCGAGTAGTATACGTACCCACGGCCCCGGCTGTCAAGGTGCGTTGGAATTTGTGATGTAAAGTGGTGATCGTTTTCTCTCCGTTCGGACGCCAATCGCGGGCAGGTTCGCTCCAGCACGTTCGGCACGCAAACCTCACCGCTGGAAGTTCGATCTGCCACGCGCGCGCCAACAGAATTGGCGCGCCCGGAGGGACTCGAACCCCCGGCCCCCAGGTTCGAAGCCTGGTGCTCTATCCAGCTGAGCTACGGGCGCGCGACTTCAGCGTAACACAGGCGCGCGGCCTGCGGCAAGACGGCAGGATGACCCAGGCCGCGGCTCACCGGGCCGGCTCGGAGGCCAGGAGGGACTCCACCGCCGCCTGCCACACCCGGTAGTCCACCACCACGCCGGGAAACTTGCGCACGACTCTCCCGCGGGCGTCGATGAAAAACGTCTCCGGCACTCCGGTCACGCCGTACGCCCGCGGCACCCGGCCATCCCGGTCGCGGACATTGGTGTAGGTGATGTGAAACTCCCGCATGAAGCGCAGCGCCTCCGGCTCCAGGTCCTGCATGTTGACGCCCACCACGCGGACCCCGCGCGGCCCGTACTCCCGCACCACCCG
>JACQTN010000220.1 GCA_016210785.1 Armatimonadota bacterium | reverse complement strand
CTACGGAAGGCTTGAACGGCTCCCGCTTCCACCCCTCAAAGCTCTGAAACTTCCGGCCCAGGATGGGACCGTGATCCATGTGGCCAAACAGGAGCAGGCTTGGTCCCCCACCACTCCCGCGCAGCCGCCCGATGACGTTGTGGCTCACCCTGCCGCCGGCCAGGGGCACCTCCTGCAGGCTGGCCTCCAGGTCGAAGCGCTCCATCTGGCTCAGGATGTACTTCGCCAGTTCCGTCTCCTCGGTCGTGTAGCTCGGAATGGCGACGAGGCCGCATTCCAGATCGACGACCTCCTGGCGGTCGACGTTGGAGAGAATCCGGTCGCGCAGCTTCTCATCTTTCATGACTCACCCCCGGCTTCGGTCTCAGACGGTGCCGCACAGCGTGGCCGCGGTCAACGCGTAGATACGGGCGCAGTCCACCAGGTCTTTCACCGCGATGCGTTCGTCCGGAGCATCCGGAAGATCCGGACCCAGCGTGCCGGGTCCGTAGACGACCGTGCGAGAGATTCCGCTCTCGATGAAGAACCAGGAGTCCGCCACGGCACCCCGGCGAGGCGCCAACCCGGTCTCCGGCGGTTCGCCCCGCACCTGCCCATGCGCGGCGGCGAGGGCTTGCACCAGCGCGTCATCGGTGGAGATCGTGTGAGGATATCGCACCGGGTGGAGGACCTCCGCCTGGCTCCGGTAGTGCGGGTCGCCGCCTCTGACCTCTTCCAGCACCCGCTCCAGATCGGCCTGCACGGACGCGGCCGTCTGCCCGGGCACGATGCGCACGTTCAGGGTGAGCGCGCAGCGGCGCTCGGCGATCGCGACCGCGCCATAGACCAGCATGGGGAACCCGGCATAGGACGCGTGGGGCTCGAAGGTCAGCCACGTCCCTCGGGGGACCGTGCCGAAGTGCGGGCCCAGCCGGCCGATCAGACGCGCCAGGCGGCCGTAGAGATCGGTGCCCCGGACGTCGAACGACCCGGCCGCCCCCTGCATGTGCAGCCTTGCCGTCACCCGCCCCACGCACGTGGTCGCGATGCCGAGCCCCGAGTTCTCCGTGACGATGGCCGCGTCCGCCTTCACGCCGCTCCGCATCAGGTGGCGCGCGCCGATCCCGCCACCCACGGACCTGGTCTTGTGCCCCATCACCGGGGCCACGATCAGGTCACCTTTGAGCCGGATACCGCTTCGCGCCAGGGCCTCCGCCGCGGCCACCGCCGCGCAGATTCCACCTTTCTCATCCTTCGTGCCGCGGCCGTAGATGAACCCGCCTTCCAGCGCGGCGGCAAAAGGCGGGTGGCGCCAGCGCTCCGGGTCCTCCAGGCCGATGTAGTCCATGTGTCCGCTGAGCAGCAGCGACGGTCCGCCTCCCGCTCCTCGCAGCCGGCCCACCGGCTGCACGCCCACGAGCTCATCGCTCACAGGGACGGCCTGGAGCTCCACCTCCAGGCCTGCCGCCTCCATGTATTTGGCCAGGTACAGGGCGAGCCTGTTCTCCTCGAGCGTGAAGCTCGGGATGCGGACCATCGCCTGCTCCAGCGCCACCACGCGCTCCTCGTCGACGGCGGCCAGAATGCGGTCCGTGAGGGCGGTTGGCATGAGAGACCTCCTGGTCATCGGAGAGTCGGGTCCAGAATATCCCGCAGTGTATCTCCCACAAGGTTGAAGCCCAGCACGATGCCAAAGATCACCAGGCCGGGGAACGTCGCATACCACCAGGCGGAGAGCAGGAACTCCCGTCCCTGGGTGACCATGGCGCCCAGTTCCGGCGTCGGCGGGCGCACACCCATCCCGAGGAAATTCAGACCCGCGGTGATCAGCACGGCGGTGCCGATGTCCAGGCTCGCCTTCACCAGGATGACCGGCAGAGTGTTCGGCATCAGATGCCGGTACAGGATGCGCGAACTGGACGCGCCAGAGGAGAGCGCGGCTTCGACGTACGTGGCGCGTTTGATCACCAGCACCTGGCCGCGCCCCAGGCGCGCGTACTGTGGCCACCACACGAAGATGACGGCCAGCATGGCGTTGGTCAGCCCGCGTCCCAGCACCGCCACCAGGGCCATGGCCAGGATCAGACTGGGAAAGCTGATGAAGACGTCGGAGATCCGCATGATGACCTCGTCCGGTTTTCCCCCGGTGTAACCGGCCACAACGCCGAGGGCCGTGCCGATGAGGGTCGCGCCCGAGACGGCGACCAGGGCGCTCAGCAGAGAGAGGCGAGTCCCGTAGATCACGCGGCTGAAGACGTCGCGGCCGAGTTCATCGGTTCCGAAGTAGTGACCAGGCCCGGGCGAGAGCAGTCTGATGTTAGGGTCTACCGCCAGGGGATCGTGGGTGGCGGCGAGTCCCGGCAACAACGCCACGAGCGTGAACAGCGACACGAGGGTGATGCCGAAAAGACCCAGGGGGTTCTTGCGCCACCTGGCGGTCATGCCGCCTACTGCACTGCTCCACCGCGGGGGCTGCCGGCGAGATTCCAGACCACGCAATTGAGAGTCGGCGACGTTCAAGGCCGCTCACTCCGTGCGCAAGCGGGGGTCGATCAGCAGGTAGGAAAGATCCACGATCAGGTTGACGATCGAGTACACCGCGCAGGTAAAGAGCGCGACACCCATCACAACCGGAACGTCACCGCGGGTGATGCCGGAGACCGCCCACCGTCCCACTCCCGGCCACGCAAAGATGGTCTCCGTCAGCACCGCGCCGCTGAATAGGTGTCCGACCTGAATGCCGATGACGGTGACCACGGGCACGAGGCCGTTCCGGAACGCATGTTTGTAGACAACCGTCCGCTCGACCAGACCCTTGGATCGCGCCGTGCGGACGTACTCCGCGCGGAGAACTTCCAGCAGGCTCGACCGGGTGATGCGGGCGAGCGCCGCAAGCCCGCTGAAGGCGAGCACGGTGGCGG
>JACQTN010000236.1 GCA_016210785.1 Armatimonadota bacterium | reverse complement strand
GTGGTGATCTCGGCGGGGTTCGCGGAGTCGGACGAGGAGGGCGCGCGCCGCCAGCGGCAGCTCGTCGAGATCTGCCGGAACTCCGGGATGCGGCTGATCGGCCCCAACTGCATGGGCCTCGTGAACACCGACCCTGACGTCAGCATGAATGGTCAGTTCGGTCCGTTGACGCCGCTCGCCGGCCGCACGGGCTTCCTGTCCCAGTCGGGCGCGCTGGGCATCGCCGTCATCGACCACGCCAACCGGATGGGGCTCGGGATGTCATCGTTCGTCTCGGTGGGCAACAAGGCCGACATCTCCGGGAATGACCTGATCCAGTACTGGGAGAACGACGAGAGAACCGACCTCATCCTGCTGTACCTGGAGTCCTTCGGCAACCCGCGCAAGTTTGCGCGGATCGCCCGGCGCGCGGCCCGCAAGAAGCCCATCGTGGCCGTCAAGAGCGGCCGTTCCTCCGCCGGCTTCCGCGCCACCCAGTCCCACACGGGCGCGTTGATCTCCGCCTCGGACGTGACGGTGGACGCCCTCTTCCGCCAGTCCGGGGTGATCCGCACCGACACGCTGGGCGAGATGTTCGACGTGGCGGCGCTGCTGGCGACGCAGCCGGTGCCGCGCGGCGACCGCGTGGCCGTCATCACCAACGGCGGCGGCATCGGCATCCTGTCCGCCGACGCCTGCGAGGGCTTCGGCCTGCGCGTGCCCGAGCTGTCCGCGCCGACCCAGACCGCGCTGCGGGAGTTCCTCCCCGCCGCGGCCGGCGTGCGCAACCCGGTGGACATGATCGCCTCCGCGTCCGCCCAGCAGTACGGACGGGCGATCGAGGTGGTGGCCCGCGATCCGGAGGTGGATGCGTTGATCGTGGCGTTCATCCCGCCCATCGCCGTCCGGCCGGAGGACGTGGCCGCGGAGATCGTCAGGGCGGCCCAGCACGGGGACGGACAGAAACCGATCCTCAGCATCTTCATGGCCTCCCACGGCATCCCGCCGCAGCTCACGGCGGGCGGCGTACGCGTGCCCTCCTACCCCTTCCCCGAGGCCGCGGCGCGCGCGCTGGCGAAGGCGGTGCAGGACGGGCGGTGGCTGGCGACCCCGGAAGGCCGGGTCAGGCGCTTCGCCGACACCCGGCGCGAGGAGGCGGCGGCGCTGGTGGCGCGGGCCCTGGCTCCGGAGGCTTCAGGGCGGCCAGGCGGCGGGTGGCTGTCGCCGGATGATACCGCAGCGCTCTTGGACTGCTACGGCATCCCCATGGTCACCACGAAGCGCGTGGGCTCGCCGGAGGAGGCCGGGCAGGTCGCGGAGGAGCTCGGCCGCAAGGCGGCCCTCAAGGCGGTCGCCCCGGGCCTGGTGCACAAGACCGAGGCGGGCGCGGTGCGGCTCAACCTGAGCGGCCGCATGGAGGTGGAGCAGGCCGCCCGGGAGATGCAGCAGCGTCTGGCCGTCGCGGGATACCAGGCCGTGGGGTGGACGGTGCAGCCCATGGTGCCGCCCGGCGTGGAGATGCTGGTGGGCGTCACCCACGACCCCATCTTCGGGCCGGTGGTGGCCTGCGGCGCGGGCGGCGTCCTGGTGGAGCTGCTCAAGGACGTGGAGGTGCGGATCGCGCCCCTCACCGACCGGGACGCCCACGACATGGTCCACTCCCTGAAGACCTTCCCGCTGCTGGCCGGCTACCGCGGCGGCGCCCGCGGCGACGCGGCGGCGCTGGAGGAGGTCGTCCTGCGCATCAGCAGCCTGGTGGACGACATCTCCGAGATCGTGGAGCTGGACCTGAATCCCGTGGTGGTGCTGCCCGAGGGCCAGGGCGTCTCCGTGGTGGACGCCCGCGTGCGGGTGGACGTCAGCCGGCCGCCGCTGCCGCTGGGCGCCAAGCGGCGCGGCTGAAATACCTCTTACCCCTCTCCCCCCGGCGCCGTGTTCCCGGCGAGCGCGGTAGGGTGTGCCACCTTGCACCACGTGGAACGTGCCGCCGTGAGTCCGGCGAGCGCGGCAGCACGGAGCACCTTGTGCAAGAGTAGCACGTGCCACCGTGAGTCCGGCGAGCGCGGTAAGGTCGGGCGCCGTGCATGGGCGTAGAACGTGCCGGGTAGGGTGAGGGGGTATGCACGGCGAGCGCGGGGCCCGCTGCCAGGCAGCGGGCCCCGCGCGTTCGGGCCTCCGCGCCGGGTCCGGTACATGCCCCAGAGGAAATCAGTTACCGGCCGGATACCCTCCCTCCGCTCCCCGTCATACGCTGGTGCTGGAACCGCATACCCGGCGCGCACTCGCGCGCAGCGGGGGGAGGCACGCGCAGACCGAGATCAATGTGGGCGGGGCCGGACGTGTCATCCGCGTCGTCCTGGGCATCGTCCTGCCGGGGCTGGTCGCGACCGGCCGCATCGCCGGCGCCCGGACGGCCATCGCGGCCATCGTGCTGGTGACGGACTCACCAACCGCGGCCTCCTGTACCGGTGGCTGCGCGTCACCACCCACCCGGCCGGGCGCTGAGGCCGCGACGATTCTGTGGACTGGAGGGTTGCACCCATGAGCCTGCTGGTGCCCGATAAAGCGCATCGCCCGTCCCGGAAGACGGCGGGGGGACCGCAGAAGTGGGTGTACCTCTTCACCGAAGGCGGCGCGCAGATGCGCGACCTGCTGGGCGGCAAGGGCGCCGGGATCGCCGAGATGACCCGCAGCGGCGTGCCGGTGCCGCCAGGCTTCACCATCACCACCGAGGCCTGCAACATCTACTATGCCGCCGGCCGCAGGCTCCCCGACGGCCTGTGGGAACTGGTGCTCAAGGCGATGGCCGACGTGGAGCGGGCGACAGGCAAGCGGTTCGGCGATCCCGACGACCCGCTGCTGGTGTCGGTCCGCTCCGGCGCCAAGTTCAGCATGCCGGGCATGATGGACACGATCCTCAACCTGGGGCTGAACGCCCGGACCCTGGAGGGTCTGGCCGAGCACGCCAAGGACCTGCGCTTTGCCATGGACGCCTACCGCCGCTTCATCCAGCTCTTCGGCAAGGTGGTGCTGGGCGTGCCCGGCGAGAAGTTCGAGCACGTGATGGAGGAGTTCAAGCGGCGCGGCGGGCAGGCGCGCCAGGACACGGATCTCACCGCGGACGAGATGGCGGAGGTCGCGGAGCGATTCAAGGCCATCGTCCGGCGGGAGGCGGAGATCCCCTTCCCCGAGGATCCCTACGAGCAACTGCGCGTGGCCATCGCCGCGGTCTTCAACTCCTGGATGGGACGCCGCGCCGTGGACTACCGCCGCGTCAACCGCATCCCGGACAACCTGGGCACGGCGGTGAACGTCCAGGCCATGGTCTTCGGCAACATGGGCGCCGACTCGGCGTCGGGGGTCGCCTTCACCCGCAACCCCGCCACGGGCGAGAGGAAGATCTACGGCGAGTACCTGACCAACACCCAGGGCGAGGACGTGGTGGCCGGCATCCGCACGCCGAAACCGATCGCGGACCTGGAGCGAGAGATGCCGGAGGCGTACCGGCAGTTCGCGCAGATCGCCGAGCGGCTGGAGCGTCACTACGGGGACGTGCAGGACGTGGAGTTCACCATCGAGCGCGGCCGGCTGTGGATGCTGCAGACGCGGGCCGGCAAGCGCACCGGCGTCGCTGCCGTGAAGACCGCGGTGGACATGGTGAAAGAAGGGCTCATCGACATCAGGACCGCGGTGCTGCGCATCGAGCCGTCGCTATTGGAGCAACTGCTGCACCCGACCGTGGCAGAAGAGGCCAAGCGGGCGGCGCGTCGGGAGGGCCGTTTTCTCACCACCGGCCTGCCCGCGTCGCCGGGCGCGGCCGCGGGCCGCATCGTCTTCGATCCCGACGAGGCCGAGCGTCTGGGCGCTGCCGGGGGGCGCGTCATTCTGGTGCGCACCGAAACGGCGCCGGAGGACTTCCACGGCATGGTGGCCGCCCAGGCCATCCTCACCAGCCGCGGCGGCATGACCTCCCACGCCGCGGTGGTGGCGCGCGGCATGGGGAAGCCGTGCGTGGTGGGCGCGGGGGAACTGGCCATTGATTACGCGGGCGGCCGGGTGAGCGTCAACGGGCAGATCCTGGCCCAGGGCGACTTCATCACCCTGGATGGCGGCACCGGCGAGGTCTTCACCGGCGAGCTGCCCACCGTGGAACCCACGCTCGGCGGCGACTTCGCCACCTTCATGGACTGGGTGGACCAGTTCCGCACCATGGGCGTGCGGGCCAATGCCGACACGCGGCGCGACGCGCGCGGGGCCCGGGAGTGCGGCGCGGAGGGCAGCGGCCTGGGCCGCACGGAGCACATGTTCTTCGAGGGTGAGCGC
>JACQTN010000242.1 GCA_016210785.1 Armatimonadota bacterium | reverse complement strand
ATCGGCTCGCTGGCGGTGCGGGCGATCCTGGCCAAGGACTTCCCCATGATCCAGGGGGTCGTGCTCTTCGTGGCGGTGGTCTACGTACTCGTCAACCTCGGCGTGGACGTGGCCTACGCGATCCTCGATCCGCGCATCCACTACGCATGACCGCGGGCGGGCGGGCATGAGCACCGAAGTTCAGACGCCGTCCACCCTCGAGATCCCCCGCGACGTGCGGGCAGGGCTGCCCGCGCGCCGGCTGGCGCGGCAGTTCGCCCGCAACCGGGTGGCGGTGGCGGGGCTCGCCGTGCTCGCGCTCGTCGTGCTCCTCACGGCGGCCGGTCCCGAGATTGCGCCCCACAGCCCGGTGCGCGTGCGCGTGTCGGAGCGGCTGCGGCCGCCCGGCGCGGAGCACTGGTTCGGCACCGACCAGTTCGGCCGGGACGTCTTCAGCCGCGTGCTGGTCGGGACGCGCCCAACCTTCCTGGCCGCCTTCATCGCCATCGGCGTAGCCGCCGGCGCGGGCGTCCTGCTGGGCGCCACCGCGGGGTACGCGAGCGGCCGCGTCGACGACGTCATCATGCGCCTCATGGAGATCCTGCTGGCGTTCCCCGGGATCCTGTTGGCGCTGGTCGTCATCACCATCCTGGGCACGGGCCTGGTGAACGTGATGATCGCGGTGGGCATCTCCCTGATCCCCGTGTACACGCGGCTCGTGCGCGGCACGATGCTCGCCGTGCGGGAGCGCGACTACGTGCAGGCGGCGCGGGCCATCGGCTGCCCGCCGGCGCGAGTGCTGGTCCGCCACATGCTGCCCAACGTGTGGGCCCAGGTGGCGGTGCTCTCCACGACGGCGCTGGGGTGGGCGATCATCGCGGGCTCGACGCTGAACTTCCTGGGGTTCGGCATCCGCCCGCCGACGCCGGAATGGGGCGCGGACCTCAACTTCGGCCGCGAGTACCTCAACGTGGCCTGGTGGATGAGCACGGCGCCGGGCGTGGCCATCGTCCTGGTGATCCTGGCCATCAACTTCGTGGGCGACGGCGTGACGGAGGCGCTGGATCCCGCGCTACGGCGGCGCTGACGCCGTGCCGTTCTCCCTGTCCCCCCCCGGTGGGGGACAGGGTAAGGGTGAGGGGGAGGCTGAGTCGTGCGACTCTACATCATCGACCTGGGCCGCTGCAACGTGGACAAGGGCGGCGTCCTCACGCCGGGATCGGGGGACGGCGTGCGCATCGACATCGCCATCGTGGGTTACCTGATCCGGACAGACGACGGCACCAACATCCTGGTGGACACCGGGATGCACCGCAAGCACGTCGCTGACCCGCTGGCCACCCACCGCGGGCGGCCCCTCGCCGAGGTCCTGCGCGTGGTGATGAAGGCGGAGGACGACGTGGTCCACCGGCTGCGGGAGCTCGGCCTGCGGCCGGAAGACATCCACATCCTCATCAGCACCCACTTCCACTTCGACCACGCCGGCGGGCACGAAAACTTCGGGCACGCCCGGATCATTGCGCAGCGGGAGTGCTACGAGCACGGCCTCGCCACGAACCCGCCGACCCGCAACCTGTGGGACCTGCCCCACCTGCGCTACGAACTGGTGGAAGGCGACGTGGACGTGGTGCCGGGCGTGCGCGCGCTCGAAACGCCGGGCCACGTACCCGGCCACCAGTCGGTGCTCGTACGCCTGCCCAGGACCGGACCCGTCATCCTGGCTATCGACGCCATCTACACGAAAGAGAACCTTGACACCGACAACTGGAGAGGGTACCCCGACCCGGCACGCGCGCAGGCCAGCGCCCGGCGATTAGTGGAGCTCGCCCGGCGGGAGGGCGCGACGCTCATCTACGGCCACGATCCGGCGCAGTGGGCCACTCTGCGCAAGGCCCCCGCGTATTACGACTAGCCGGTAAGGTTGGGCGGAGTGACTTTACGCCACTCCGCCCTTCACCGAGTGTACGACCGGGGGAGGCCCTTGGCACGTTCGACCTGTGTGCAAGGTGTCCCACGGTACCGCGCTCGCCGCACGCACGGTGCCTCCCCCACGAACCGGCACGTTCGACGCCGTGCAAGGCGGGTGCGTTCTACCGCGCTCACCGTACTCACGGCACACCCCGCGACGGTGCGGGGTCCGAGACACAAGTGATGCTCGGCCTCGGCGGCGCGAGTCCGGTTCTGCGCCGTTCAACCCGCGACGCCGATACCGACACATCGTGGGAAGCCGGGCCTGCGCATGTACGTGCATGGATTTCCGAGACACAAACCTCGGGCCCGGTTCCGTGCTTCCGGACGATCAGGGGTCTTGCTGTCCCTGCTCACAGTTGCTGACCGACAGTGGCCGGGACGCAGGAGGAAGGACTGGGGCACACAGAGAACGATTGCTGTCAGTACGGCGCGAGGATGAGCACATGCAGGTCTACGACGCAAATCTGCGTCCTGTGCCGTCTGCCCCTCGTACCCCTGGCTCTCCACGATGGGACGTCAGCAGTCCCGGCAAATGGGAAGACTCCGAAAGATGTGGCCGGTAAGGGATCACACCTATTCGCAGAGGAGGCGGGCACGATGAGCCAAGGAGACGACGCCTTAGAGGCCTTGGGAGAGGCCTATCGCCGCAGCCAGATTTCCCGGCGGCAGTTTATCGCCGCGGCCGCCGGCATGGCTTCCGGCGCCGCGCTGCACCAGTTCTTGGCCCGGTTCGGCATCAGCGGCGCTGCGAGCTCCGGGCATGTTCTGGCCGCCTCGACGCCGTCGCGGACCGAGGTCCGATTCGGCGCGAGCGTGGATCCAGTCAACCCCGGGGACCCCCGGCTGGAGGCGGGCCTGCACGGGCTCTCGCAGGAGATCAACCACGTGAACGAGACCATCATCATCCGGAATGAGCGCATGGGGGCCGCTCCCGGCCTGGCTGTGAGGTGGGAACAGCGAGACCCCACGACGCTGCGACTCTCCCTGCGGCGGGGCGTCAGGTTCCACAACGGCGAGGTCTTCGACGCCGAGAGCGTGAAGTACACCGTCGAGAGCATCCTGGCTCCCAACTCCAAGTCCATCTGGAAGTCGCAGATCCAGGCCATCAAGGGCGTGGTGATCGTCGATCCCCACACCGT
>JACQTN010000232.1 GCA_016210785.1 Armatimonadota bacterium | reverse complement strand
TCGGAACACAGGTGATGCTCGGACTGACCCTCCTGAAATCGCCGGAGGGGTCTTTCGGTGCAGATTGAAGATCTTCGGTGATTTCAGGAGGGTCACAGGCCAAGCCGGTCCTGTGCATGAATGACATACGACGTTTCAACACGGGGGGGGACTGGCGAGGTTCCAGACTAGTGGCGACTGCCACGGAGGCCCATCATGTACGAACTGATCGTCAGGCGGCACTTCGATGCGGCGCACCGGCTCATGGGCTACGGCGGCAAGTGCGAGAACCTGCACGGGCACCGCTACACGGCCGAGGTGGTGCTGCGGGCGCCCCGCCTGAACAGCATCGGGCTGGCCGTGGATTTCGAGCACGTCAAGCACATCCTGGACGAGGTGCTCCCCGACCACCAGTACATCAACGACCTGCTGCCCCGGGGGTTCAACGCCAGCGCGGAGAGGATCGCGGAGTGGCTGTTCGAGCAGGTTCGCGAACGGGTGCGGCCGCTGGAGGTGGAGGTGGTAAGGATGACGGTGTGGGAGAGCCCGGACTGTGGTGCCAGTTACTTCGTGACGGCCGAAGAGGGTGAAGGCGAGCAGTTGAAAATGGTGCTAGATCTGTCACATGCGCAGGACCGGCTGCGCCGTGAGTTGGAAGAGCGAGATCGCGGTGCACCTGAGGACGAGTTGCGGAGCCGCCGGGTCCGAGCATCGGCCGGGTCGCGCGTGTCCGCGCAGTCAGGGGGGTGCCGCGAAGTCGGTGAGCGCGGCAGGGCCGATGCACCTTGCGGGAACGTCGAACGTGCGGAGGTATCGGAAGGGGGCGCCGCGGAGTCGGTGAGCGCGGTAGGAAGCGACGCCTCGCAAAAAGGGAGCACGAGCCGGGAGGCGCCCTCCCCCTCCGAGTCAGTGGGGAGGGATTCCTGAGATGGCGCAGACGCCCGTGCAAACCTATCTTCACGAGCTGGAACTGACCCGCAACCAGATCCTGGAGACTGTGAACGGCCTCACCGACGACCAGCTTCACTGGCAGCTCGGCGAGGACTACAACTCGGTCGCCATGCTGATCAAGCACCTGACCGGCAGCGAGAAGTTCTGGATCGGCGAAGTGGTGGGCGGGATCCCCAGCGAGCGCAACCGCGCCGCGGAGTTCACGCACGACCGGCCGGCGCGGGCCGACCTGGTCAACGGGTGGCTCCGGGCCAAGGAGCAGACGCACGCGGTGCTGGGGAAGATGCCCGCTGGCGCGCTGGACGAAGAGGTGGAGTACGGGTCGCCCAACGATCGCAAGCGGACCACGAAGCGGTGGGTAGTGGTGCACGTGGTCGCCCACACCGGCTATCATCTGGGGCAGATCCGCCTGCTGGCGAAGATGGCACAGCGGGCGAAATGACGCCATGAAGTTCTGTCCCCAGTGCGGGCAGTCTCTCGTGGTGGCCGTCATCGACCGCCGCGAGCGCGACCACTGCCCCACCTGCGGGTTCATTCACTTCCGCAATCCTCCTCCGGCCGTCATCGTGCTGGTGCACGACGGCACAGGCCGGGTGCTCCTGACGCGCAGCCCTCACTTCCCGCCGGGGTCCTACGGGCTGGTGGCGGGGTTCGTGGAGTGGGGCGAGACGGCGGAAGAGGCCGCCCGCCGCGAGGTGCAGGAGGAGGCCGGACTCCAGGTGGAGCTGGAGCACTGCGCCGGGACCTTTCTCTCGCGCAAGGGGGAGCTGATGATCGCCTTCGTGGCGCGAGCGCACAACGGCGCCGTCGCGGCGGCGGGGGACGACGTGCAGGAGCTGCGGTGGGCCCATCCGTCGGAGGCTCCCGTGCGGCCGGGGAGCATCGCGGAGTCGCTGGTCCACCGCTACCTGGGCGCCGCCGGTCTTGTCGTGAAGCCCCTGGGCGAGAAATCCTGACAGGTTGCGGCGGACCGGGGCCAGGAGGATGGATCTGCAGGAGGCGACCGTCACCAAAGCCCTGGGCGGGTTCTACTTCGTCCACGCCAGTGGACAGGTGATCCGGTGCGTGCTGAGGGGGCGGCTGAAGAAGGCCGCCTCCGGCAAGGCTCAGGGCAGACTTCGATCGGGCGCAGGGCAGGCCGGCAGGCAGGACGAGGAGCCTTCCGCCGAGGAGAGGGCGGGTAGGGGTTCCGCGCTTCGACAGTCCCAGACACCCCAGGGTCATCTCCGCCACGGCGCGCGCGCCAAGACGACGAGCCCGGTCGTGCCGGGTGATCGTGTGCGCTTTCGCACAGTAGGGAGCGCGGAGGGAGTGATCGAGGAGATCCTCCCCCGATCCACCGAGCTGGTCAAGGCTTCCCCGCGCGATCCGCTGGTCCACCAGGTGCTGGCCGCCAACGTCGACCAGGCCATCGTCGTGGCGGCCGTCCGCGATCCGGAGCCCCACCCGCACATCATCGATCGCTGGCTGGTGCTGGCCGAGGCGTGCGGTCTGCAGCCCGTGATGTGCATCAACAAGATTGATCTGGCCGATCCGGCGCCGCTCGCTGGCCGTTACGCTGGCACTGGCTATCCCATCCTTCCTACCAGCGCCGCGACGGGGGAAGGGCTCGACGCGCTGCGCGGCCGCATGACCGGGAGGATCTCGGTGCTCGTGGGATCGTCCGGCGTGGGGAAGAGCAGCCTGCTCAATGCGCTCCAGCCTGGGCTCACCCTGCGGGTGGGGGACATCGCCGCTAAGAGCCGGCGGGGTCGCCACACCACCACTACCGCCGAGTTGGTCCCGCTGGACTTCGGCGGTTACGTCGTAGATACGCCCGGGGTGCAGGTGCTGGAGATGACGCACCTGGACCCCGTCGTGCTGCCGGGCTGCTTCCCCGAATTCGAACCACTGGTTCCGCAGTGCGACTACCCGGACTGCCGGCATCTGGTCGAGCCGGGATGTGCGGTGCGCGCGGCGGTGGAAGCCGGCGGCCTCCACCCCGAGCGGTATGCCAGCTACCGGGCGATGGCGGAGCGCGTCGAACCGCGGAAGAGGACCCTGGTCTCGCCAGCCGACCGGCGGGCGTGACCCCGGCGCACGGTTCGGCCCCGCGCGCTCAGGACGACAGCACGTCGTTCCCCGTTCCCCGGATCGATGGCGCCGTGTGACCGCCGATGCCTCAGCCCGCCCCTGTCGAGCTCGCTCATCTGCTGCTGGTCTCCACCACGGTGATCGTGTGGCCGGAGGGGCCGGTGTTTCGCTACCGCGCGCGGCAGGTTTGGCGTATAATCATGGACACCTGCCAGGCCGCTGCCGCAGCGGTCACCGCGAAGGGCGCAGAGGTTCCGGGGTCCAGGACGTGCGCCCGGCCGTGTGGAAGCCGGAGGGGGACCATGGGACCGCACATCGACGGCGTCACGCGGGTGGCGGGCATCATCGGCGACCCGGTGGCCCACAGCCTCTCGCCCCGCATGCAAAACGCGGCGTTTCTGGCGGCGGGACTGCCCTGGTGCTACGTGCCGTTCCGCGTCCCCGCCGCGGGACTGGAGGCCGCCGTGCGCGGCCTGGTGGCGTTGGGGATCGCGGGGATCAACGTGACGATTCCCCACAAGGAAGCCATCATTCCCCTGCTGGACGGGATCGACGACGCGGCGGGGCGCATCGGCGCGGTGAACACGGTCGTGATCAAAAATGGGCGTCTCCATGGCTACAACACCGACGCTCATGGTCTGTTGGAGGCGCTGCGGCGCGACGGCGGGTGCGACCCGGAGGGCCGCCGGGTCGCCGTGCTCGGCGCCGGCGGCGGCGCCCGAGCCGCCCTGGTGGCGGTGGGTGAGGCTGGCGCGGCGTCGGTGGATGTGCTCAATCGAACCGTGGAGCGCGGGCGGCGGCTGGTGGGCGAGATGGCGGAGGCGTTCCCTCGATGCCGCATGCAGGCGCATCCGCTGGAGCCGGCCGTGGTGCGAGAAGTGCTGCTGCGCTGCGAGATGTTGATCCAGACCACCTCCGTCGGGATGGGGCAGGAGGCGAGTCCCGTGGAGGTGAAGGACGCCCTCCATCCGGAGCTCTTCGTCTTCGACATGATCTATCACCCGCGCGAGACGCGGTTGCTGCGCCTGGCACGCGGCGCCGGTGCCCGCACACTGGGGGGGCTGGCCATGCTGGTCTATCAGGGCGCCTGGGCGTTCGAGCTGTGGACGGGGCACCCGGCGCCCGTGGACGCCATGAAGACGGCCGTGGATCTGGAGGGATGATGCCAGCGCGCATGCGCCGGGCGGGGTGCCGGAGCGGGAGAGCATGAACGCGCGGCCCCGGCGGTTGTGGAGATGGGTGAACACGCACTCCATCTCGCTGATCGTGGTCACGGCCGCCGCCGTCCTGGGGCTGGCGGGAACGCACCGCGGGCTCATCATCCTGGCCATCGTGGGCGGCGTGGTGGGGATGGGCGTGCTGCTGATCCGTCCGCGAGGCGGGTCCCTGGATGGGCCTCGCGGCACGCCGGGAATCCGGCGCGTGGCGCCGGCGGTGTCCGCGGGCGGCCCATGGCTTCTGGTCTTCTATTCTCCGTACTGACTGGGGTGCCAGCTGGTGCGGCCCATCGTCGGTGGGCTGGAGCGGCGGCTGGCCGGGCGCATTGAGGTCCGGCGGGTGAACGTCTTGAGTCTCGAAGGGCGTGCGCTCGTCGAGGAGCATCGAGTCGAGATCGTCCCCCTGCTGATCGCCGTCGACGCACGGGGGCGCGAGGTGCTGCGCGAGTACGGGGTGGTGGCGGCGGCCGCCGTCGAGCGCGCCGTTGGGGCGGCGCCCGGGAGGTGAAGAGTTCTTGTTGCGGTTTCTGACCTCGGGAGAGTCGCACGGCCGAGCCCTCGTGGCCATCCTGGAAGGCATGCCCGCCGGGCTGCCCATCACCGAGGAAGAGATCGGCGTCCAGATGGCCCGCCGCCAGCTCGGCTACGGCCGGGGCGCCCGCATGAAGCTGGAGATCGACCGCGCAGAGATCGTCTCCGGGGTGATCCGCGGCGAGACCATCGGCGCGCCCGTCGCGCTGTGGATCCAGAACAAGGACTGGCGGCAGGACGAGCCGGACATCACACGGCCCCGGCCAGGGCACGCCGACCTGGTGGGTGCGCAGAAGCATGGGTTCCACGACGTGCGGCGTGTGCTGGAGCGCTCCAGCGCCCGGGAGACCGCGGCCCGCGTGGCGGTGGGTACCATCTGCCGCAAGTTCTGTGAGCGGTTCGGCATGCTCTTCCTGAGCCACGTCATCCACGTGGGCGGTGTCTCCATCACCAGGCGTCCAAGCACGTGGGACGAGGTTCCCGCGCTGGCGGAGGCCTCCGAGCTGCGGTGCGTCGATCCCGAGGCGGAAGCGAAGATGAGGGCGGTCATCGACGCGGCCAAGGAGCGAGGGGACACGCTGGGCGGTATCGTGGAGATCGTGGCCACGGGCGTGCCCGCCGGGCTGGGGACCTACGCGCAGTGGGACCGCCGGCTGGACGCCAGGCTGGCGGCGGTCATGATGTCCATCAACGCCATCAAAGGCGTGGAGGTGGGCCTGGGGTTCGAGTCGGCGCGGACACCCGGCTCGGCGGCGCACGACGAGATCTTCTGGAGCCGGGAGCGCGGGTTCTACCGGGAGACCAACCGCGCCGGCGGCACGGAGGGCGGCGTCAGCAACGGCGAGCCGATCGTGGTGAAGATCGCCATGAAACCGCTGTCCACCCTGCGCAGCCCGCTGCGGTCGGTGGATCTGATCACCAAGGAGCCCATCGAAGCCGCGGTGGTGCGGAGCGACGTCACGGCCGTGCCCGCGGCGGGCGTGGTGGGCGAGGCGATGATGGCGTTCGTGGTGGCGGATTTGTTCCTGGAGAAGTTCGGCGGGGACAGCATGGCGCAGGTGCGGGCCAGCTACGACGCGTACGTGCGCTGGCTTCGAGAGATGTAGCAAGGCGGGGCTCCGCGCGAACCGATGACATGGTGATCATGCGCAACGTGGTTCTCATCGGCTTCATGGGCACCGGTAAGACGGAGGCCGGCCGGCTGCTGGCCCGCCGCCTGGGCTGGTCCTTCATCGACACGGACGCGCTGATCGAGGCGCGCGAGGGGCGCACCATCGCCGAGATCTTCCGCGACTGCGGGGAGCCCTACTTCCGGGACGTGGAGGCGCGTGCCACCGCCGAGGCGGCGCGCGCGGGCCGGGCGGTGATCGCCACGGGCGGCGGCGCCGTGCTGCGGGAGGAGAACCGCGCGCGGCTGCGCGCGTCTGGATGGATCGTGTCGCTGGTGGCCGAGCCGGAGGTGCTGCTGGCGCGGGTCGGCGCGGGCGTAGAGCGCCCGCTCCTGGCCGGGGAGCCCGAGGCGAACCTGCGCCGCCTGCTGAGCGAGCGCGAGCCGCTGTACCGGGATGCGGACCTGGTGCTGGACGTGTCGCGGCGCGGGGTGGAGGACGTCGTCAACCGGGTCGTGGAGTTTCTGGCCGGGTACGAGGAGGCGTCGGTTCCCGTGCGGCTGGGGTCCCGGTCTTACGCCTTTCACGTGGGCGACGGCAACCTGGCGCTGTTGGGATGGCACCTGCGCGGGATCGGCGCGGGCCGCGGGGTGGCGCTGCTCACCCATCCCCGGCTGCGCACGATGATGGGGAACGCGCTGGCCGCGAACCTGCGGGAGTGGGGCTTCGATCCCGCCGTGGTCACCGTGCCCGCCGGGGAGCGCAGCAAGGGGTTGCGCACCGCCTCGCGCGTGTACGACGCGCTGGTCGCCCACCGCTGCGACCGCGGCGCCGCCCTGGTGTGTCTGGGCGGCGGCGTGATCGGCGATCTGGGCGGCTTCGTGGCCGCCACCTACATGCGCGGCATCGCCCTGGTCCACGCCCCCACCACGCTGCTGGCGCAGGTGGACAGCAGCATCGGCGGCAAGACCGCGGTCAACCACCCGCGCGCCAAGAACCTGATCGGTGCCTTCTACCAGCCGCGCCTGGTGGCGGCGGACATCGCGGCGCTGCGCTCGCTGCCCGCGCGGGAAGTGCGCTCGGGGCTGGCGGAGATCATCAAGGCCGCGGTGATCGCCGATGCCGATCTGTTCCAGTATCTCGAGCAGCACCTGGACCGCATCCTGGCGCTGGAGCGCGAGATCCTGGTGGAGGCAATCCGCCGCGCCGCGGCCATCAAGGCGCAGGTGGTGGAGGAGGACGAGTTCGAGTCGCACCGCCGGCAGGTGCTCAACTACGGCCACACCATCGGCCACGCCATCGAGGTGGCCACCGGCTACGGGAGGTACGCCCACGGCGAGGCCATCGCCATCGGCATGCACCTGGAGGCGGTGCTCGCCGCCCGCATGGGGTTGATTGGCGACGCGGTGGTGGCGCGGCAGGAGGCGCTGCTGGCGCGCGCCGGGCTTCCCACGCGGCCGGAGGGGGTCGCGTCGCGGGCGGTGATGGAGGCGATGGCGCTGGACAAGAAGGCGCGTGAGGGACGGATACGTTTCGCACTGCCGCTGCGCCTGGGAGAGGTCGCCATCCGGGATGACGTGCCGCCCCCGCTGGTGCAGGAGGTCCTTGCCGGGTCCCCCGAATCTCACTAGTCACCATGAAAATCCTGGTGATTCACGGTCCCAACCTGAACCTGCTCGGGGAGCGCGAGCCGGAGATCTACGGCCGCACCACCCTGCGGGAGATCGACGACCGCCTGCGCGCGCTGGGGACGTCGGAGGGCGCGGAGGTAGAGTTGTTTCAGAGCAATCATGAGGGCGCCATTATCGACCGCCTGCACGCGGCGCGGCAATCGGTGGACGCCGTCGTGCTCAACCCGGGCGGGCTCACCCACTACAGCGTGGCCCTGCGCGACGCCGTCGCCGCGCTGCCGGTGCCGGTGGTGGAGGTGCATCTCAGCAACCTGCACGCGCGGGAGGAGTTCCGTCACCGCTCGGTGATCGCGGGCGTCTGCCGGGGACAGGTGATGGGATTCGGCGCGCTGAGCTATGAACTGGGTCTCATCGCGGCCATCGTTCTGGCCCGCCCTCCGGCGCTGGAGTCGGAGGCGCCGGAGGCGCGGATGCCCGCCGCCCACGCCGTCCCGGTGTCCGACGGCGACATCTCGCCGGCGCGCCGGGCCGCTCCGGGCCCCGAGAAGGTCCGGCGGGGCCGCCGCCGGCGGGGCCGCCGGCGGACCCAGCCGGGAGGACGCTCCGAGGGCGGGGAGGGTGTCTCGCCATGATGGTTGTCCGGGGCATCCGCGGCGCCACCACCACGGAGGCAGACACCGAGGAGGACATCCTGGAGGCGACGCGCGAGCTGCTGGTGAAGATGGTCGAAGTGAACGGGGTGGTGCCCGACGACATCGCCGCGTGCCTGTTCACCTGCACGCCCGACCTCACCGCCACTTTTCCCGCGGCCGCGGCGCGGTCGCTGGGCTGGACCTACGTTCCCCTGGTGGGCGCTTCCGAGATGGCCGTGCCCGGTGAAGTCTCGCGGTGTATTCGCGTGCTCATGCTGGTAAACACCACCAGGCGGCCGGAGGAGGTCACGCACGTCTACCTGCGCGATGCGCAGCGCCTCCGGCCCGACTTGGTCGGGGGCCGCGAATGACTCCCGCGCAGACCGGTCCCTCCCCGGCCACGCTCACCGTGCCGCCCGCCCGCCGCCTCAGCGGGCGCGTGCGCGTCCCCGGCGACAAGTCCATCTCGCACCGCGCAGCCCTGCTGGGCGTGCTGGCCGAGGGAAAGACGGTCGTGGAGGGCTTTCTCCGGGCGGCCGACTGCCTCAGCACGCTGCGCTGCCTGCGTCACCTCGGCGCAGAGATCCGCGACGATGGAGAGCGGCTTACGATCCAGGGGCTGGGGCTGGGCGGGCTGGTGGAGGCGGACGACGTACTCGACGTGGGCAACTCCGGCACGACCATGCGACTGCTGGCGGGCATCCTGGCCGGGCAGCCCTACCTCAGCGTGCTGACCGGGGACGCGTCCATCCGGCGCCGGCCCATGGACCGGGTCGCGGTGCCGCTGCGCCAGATGGGGGCGTCCATCCAGGGGCGGCGGGGCGGCCGGCTCGCGCCGCTGGTGATCCAGGGCGGGCGGCTGCGCGCCATCGACTACGCGCTGCCCGTCGCCAGCGCGCAGGTGAAGTCCGCGGTGCTGCTGGCGGGGCTCTTCGCCGACGGTCCCACCACGGTGCGGGAGCCCGCCCCGACGCGCGATCACACCGAACGGATGCTGCAGGGGTTTGGCGCGGACCTGCGGCAGGAGGACTGTGCCGTTACGCTCTACGCGCCCACGCGCCTGCTGGGCACCTCGCTCTCCGTGCCCGGCGACATCTCCTCCGCCGCCTTCTTCCTGGTGGCGGCCGCGGCGCTGCCGGGGTCGGAGCTGGCGGTGGAGGGCGTCGGACTCAACCCCACGCGCACCGGCGCGCTGGACGCCCTGAGGGCCATGGGCGCGCGCGTGGAGATCGAAGACCAGTGGATCTCCGGCGGTGAACCGGTGGGGACGGTGGTGGTGCACGGTGGGGCGCTGCGAGGAATCGAAATCACAGGCCCGCTGATCCCGCGCCTGATCGACGAGCTGCCGGTGCTGTGCGTGGCCGCGGCGGTGGCGGAGGGTACCACCGAGATCCGCGACGCCGGCGAGCTGCGCGTCAAGGAGTCGGACCGCATCGTCACCCTGGCCGCCAACCTCCGTGCGCTGGGCGCGGCGGCGGAGGAGTTGTCCGACGGCATAATCATCCGGGGCGGGCGGCTGCGCGGCGGCCGCGTCCCCGGCCACGGCGACCACCGCATCGCCATGGCGTGCGCCGTCGCGGGATTGCTGGCGGCGGAGCCGGTGACCGTCGAAGGGGCGGAGTGCATCGACATCTCATTCCCGGAATTCCACCGCATTTTCGGGGACGTGGCCGTGGGATGACGGGTCTACCCGACCTTTAGACGGGAGGCGCATGAGGATGGCAGCCGATGTGAAGTCGCGACTCAAGCACCGCAGCTGGGTGGTGACCCAGGGCCCGGAGCGCGCGCCCCACCGCTCCTACTTCCGGGCGATGGGGTTCACCGCCGCCGACCTGGCCAAGCCCCTGGTCGCGGTGACCAGCTCGTGGAACGAGGCGACGCCCTGCAACTACCACCTGAACGGCCTGGCGCTGAAGGTGAAGGACGGTGTGCGGGCCGGCGGCGGGACCCCGTTCGAGTTCACCACCATCGCCGTCAGCGACGGCATCGCCATGGGGCACGAGGGGATGAAGGCGTCGCTGGTGAGCCGCGAGGTCATCGCCGACTCCATCGAGTTGATGGTGATGGCCCACGGCTACGACGCGCTGGTCGCCATCGCCGGGTGCGACAAGAGCCTGCCGGGGTCGCTGCTCGCGATCGCGCGCCTCAACATCCCGTCCATCTTCGTCTACGGCGGCACGATTCTCCCGGGGACCTTCCAGGGCCGGGACGTTACCGTGCAGGACGTCTTCGAGGCGGTGGGCGCGTACGCGCAGGGGAAGATGACCGCCGAGGAGCTGTACGAGCTGGAGTGCGGCGCCTGTCCCACCGCCGGGTCGTGCGGCGGCCTGTTCACGGCGAACACCATGTCCGCGGTGGCGGAAGCGCTGGGCATCGCGCCGCCCGGCAGCGCCGCGGTCCCCGCGGTGGACGGTCGGCGGGCCCAGATCTGCGAGCAGGCGGGCGAGATGGTGGTGCGCCTGCTGGAGCAGGCCATCACCCCCCGCCACATCCTCACCCGGGCGGCCTTCGAGAACGCCATCACGGTCAGCGCGGCGATGGGCGGGTCCACCAACGCGGTCCTCCACCTGCTGGCGCTGTCCCAGGAGATCGGCGTTCCGCTGGAGCTGGACGACTTCGACCGTATCAGCAGCCGCACGCCCACCATCGCCGACATGAAGCCCGGCGGCCGGTACACCATGGCCGACCTGGACCGGGTCGGCGGCGTGCAGGTCGTGACGAAGGAGCTGCTGGACGCGGGGCTGCTGCACGGCGACTGCCTGACCGTGAGCGGGAAGACGGTGAGGGAGAACCTGGCCGGCGTGCGGCGCCCGGCGGGACAGGATGTGGTGCGGTCGGTCACTAACCCGCTCAAGCCCACCGGCGGGCTCGCCATCGTGCGCGGCAATCTGGCGCCGGAGGGCGGCGTGGTGAAGACCGCGGGCGTGGCCGCGGGGATGGTGCACCGCGGGCCGGCGCGCGTCTTCGACCGGGAAGAAGACGCGTTTGCGGCGGTGGTGAGCGGCAAGATCCGGGAAGGCGACGTGGTCATCATCCGCTACGAGGGTCCCAAGGGCGGACCCGGGATGCGGGAGATGCTGGCGGTCACCGCGGCCATCGTGGGGCGGGGGTTGGGGGACAAGGTGGCGCTCATGACCGATGGCCGCTTCTCCGGCGCGACCCACGGCCTCATGGTCGGGCACGTGGCCCCGGAGGCGGCGCACGGCGGGCCGATCGCGGCCGTGCGCGAGGGGGACATGATCACCCTCGACATTGCCAACCGCCGGCTGGACATGGAGGTTTCCAATGAGGAGATCAAGGCCCGCCTGAAGTCCTGGAAGGAGCCGGCGCCGAAGTACACTTCCGGGGCGCTGGCCAAGTACGCGCGGCTGGTCTCTTCCTCGGCGCACGGCGCGGTCTGCCGCTAGCACCGGCTTCCGGCAGAAAAGTAGCAGGCAGTTCTCCCAAACATATATTCGTATTCTTGTACCCACGCGCCTTGGGATAAATTATATTTGCCTTGCGCCGATATAAGTAGGTGTGTTAATCTACAATGGTTACTCCAGATGGTCGGTGGAAGTCGGTGGCAGCCTTCCGGGGAGGGCACACCGTCATTGTCTCCGGTGCAGGAGGCCGTCAATCGATGCGCCCGGGGCAGGTGTTGCCGGTGAGTGGCGCGCGTCCGCGGGAGAAGCGAGCGCGCGGAGCGGCTCCTTTGACTCCGCGGCCTTCCGTGCGCTCCGGGGTCCGGAAACTCTCGGGTGTCCCCACCGGTGACCTGCCCGAGCGAATCCTGACCATGCTGAAGCGTCTCGAGTCCGAGCCGAAGGCCCTCCGGGGCGCGGAAGCCGTCATGGTGCGCATCGGCGGCCGCACACTCTCCCTCTCCGCCGAGCCGCAGCGGATCGGGGACCTGGTCTCCGCCACGTTCAAAGAGGTGGCCCGCCTGGTCGAGGCGCTGCGCATCCGCGAGCGTGAGGTCGAGGCCAGGACGGGCGAGCTGGACGCGGCGCGGGAGAGGCTGAAGTCCGAGCGCGTGGAAGAACAGGCCGCCCTCCTCAGGTTCTCGACCCGCCTGCTGCAGGCTGTCAACTCGCAGGAGGTCATGGCCCTGGCGGTGCACACGGTGGCGGAGCGATTCGAGGCGCCGCGGGTCACGCTGCGGCTGCTGGAAGAGACCGGCCGGTGGCTGGTGCTGCGCGCGGGTGTCGGCTGGCCGCAGGAGATGGTGAGTGTGGACCGGGCGCCGCTGGACGGGAAGGCGGGAATCTCCATCCACGCCGTGAACACGCGCAGCCCGGTCATCGTCGCGGACTGCGAGGCGCCCGGATCGATTCTCACCCGTGAGGTCATCAAGCCGCTGGCGGAGCGGTTCGGCGTGCGGTCTGCCCTGGCCGTCCCCATGGTGCTGGGCGACCGCGTCATTGGCACCATGTCGGTGAACTCGCGCGAGCCGGGGCGCTTCGGTCCCGACGAGGCGCACTTCCTCTCGCTGGTGGCGAGCCAGGTGGCCCTGGCCCTCGACCGCACCGGGCTGTTTGCCACCACGCGGCAACAGCTCCGGGAACTCTCCCTTCTCCACGAAGTCACCGTGGCCGCCGCCACGGCTCGCGATCTGGACGGCGCCCTCTTCGCCATCATCCGCAGCCTGAAGTCGTACCTGGGCTACGAGCACCTGTGGATCATGCTGCGGGAGGGGAACCGGCTGCGCCTGCGCGCGCCGGGCGGCCCGATGGCCAACCAGATCCTCGAGCTCGCCCCGGGCGAGGGGGTCACGGGATGGGTGGCGCAGACGGGAGATCCGCTGCTGGTGGAGGATGTGCTCAAGGAACCTCGCTACCGCGCGGGGATTCCCGGGACGCAGTCGGAACTGTGCGTGCCGCTCAAGGTGGACGGCCAGGTGTTGGGGGTCATCAACGTGGAGAGCCCGCGGCCCGGCGCCTTCTCCCAGGAGGATGTCCGCGTCCTCTCCACCGTGGCGCAGCAGGTGGCCGCGGTAATCGAGCGGGCGCGGCTGCTGGAGACAACGCAGCGCCACCTATGGGAGCTGACCGCGCTGTCGGACGTGAGCGCTGCTCTGCGCGGCGCGGCGACCGTGGAGCAGATGGTCCCGGTGGTGGCGGCCGAGGCGATCCGTCTGGTGCGCGCCGACGCGGGCATCCTGGGGATCATCGACCACACCAGGCAGAGGGTCTTGCTCCTGGGTGCGTCCGGGGCGACCGCCAGCATCGTGGGCCGAGACTACGATATCGGCCAGGGACTGACCGGGCACGTGATCCGCACCAACTCCCTCTACCGGACGCCCGACCTGGCCGCCGACCCTCTGACCCGCCCCGCCAACCGCGAGATGCTGGCGGGGCTCGGGCCGGCGGTGTGCGTGCCGCTGCGCACCGTCACGGGGCAGGTGGTGGGCGCCCTGACCGTGGCCCGGCGCCGTGCGGCTTATGGCGAGACGCCGTCGTTCCTCCCGGAGGAGGAGCGGCTGCTGCTGACCCTGGCAGAGATGGCGGGCAACGCGCTGCAGAGGGTGCGAACCCACGAGGCGCTGGAAGAAGCCTACATGCAAACGGTGCTGGCTCTGGCCAACGCCATGGATGCGCGGGATACCTATACCGCGGGACATAGCCAGCGGTTGGCGGACCTCACGGTGGCCATCGCGCGCGAGATGGGGTGCGTGGAGGAAGAGATCCAGGCCATCCGGTGGGGGGCGTTGCTGCATGACATCGGAAAGATCGCCGTCCCCGATGCGGTTCTGAGCAAGCCCGGCCGCCTCACGGAGGAGGAGTGGGCGATCATCAGGCGCCATCCCGACGAGGGCGCGCGCATCGTCGTCCCGGTGAAGCGGCTCCACCCGGTGATTCCCATCATCAGGCACCACCAGGAGTGGTGGGACGGGGCCGGGTACCCGGATGGGCTCAAGGAGGAGGCTATCCCGCTGGGAGCGCGCATCCTCGCCGTGGTGGACGCCTACGTGGCCATGACCGACGAGCGCGTGTACCGGGCGGCGCGGAGCCACGAGGAGGCGATCGCCGAACTCCGCCGGTGTGCGGGGACTCAGTTCGACCCTCATATCGTCCCCGTCCTGTGCCGCGTGCTGGTCCGGCGGACCCCGCAGGGGCCGCCGGACACCTGTTGACCTCGCGAGTCGGGTGGCCGTGGAGCGCAAGATAGCGTACGTTAGTTCCCCATTTACAAATGTACGCTGCCGTGATACAAAGATAGGTGCCTCCGAGCGGCCGTAGATGGGAACGAAAACCCGCGCAAGCCGAAAGGTGAGCGAGGGTGGACGAGACCTCAAAGGTTGCTCGGAGGCTTTATATCTCCAGGGCGCCTTCTCCGAAGCCACGTGCTGCCGGGGGCGCCTTTTGTATTTCTCCTCCATTCCCGTGTGCCGCATGCACCGAACTCCCCGTGATGCTTCGGGCCAGCCAAGCCGACCCGAAGCATGAGCGTCGAATGGTTCCTTCCCCGCGCGCCCGCGGCTGATTGTGGCATGGCCGCACCGGCCGCTTCCTCCGCCGCGCGCCGCGCCCGCAATATCCCCGGTCAACCCGAACGCCCGAGTCGCGTCCACGCATGGAGGGGCGCACACCCCGGGGCGCGAACCCGCCTAAAGGCACCCCGAGGGAGGCTCGCGCCCCATGACGCATCGGGCGTATCTCATCCGGCGCCTGCTGGCCATTCCGCCCATGCTCGTCGGCATCTCCCTCGTCCTCTTCCTGTCCATCAACCTGGCGCCCGGCGGCCCCGAGACCTTCTTCGTCTCCGAGGACATGAACCTGGAAATCGCCGCGCAGGTGCGCGAAAGGCTGGGCCTGAACCAGCCGCTCCACGTGCGTTACCTCCGCTGGCTGTCCCGCGTCGCCGTGGGCGATCTCGGCTACTCCCTTACCGGCGGCGGCCTGACGGTGTCGACGCTGGTCCTGGAGCGGTTGAGCGCGACGCTGCTCCTCACCGGCGTGAGCCTGGTCCTGGCCGTGTCGCTGGCGGTGCTGTTTGGCGTGATCAGCGCCGTGCGTCAGTACTCGCTGCTGGACAAGGCCGTCACGGTGCTGGCGTACTTCGGGATGTCGTTCCCCACGTTCTGGCTTGGCATCATGCTCATCCTGATCTTCTCGGTCACCCTGGGATGGCTGCCCGCATCGGGGATGTCGGAGTACGGCCTGGAGCACGACCTGGCCTCCCGGGTGAGCCATCTCGTCCTCCCGGTGCTCGCCCTCAGCGCGGTGGACGTGGGGACCTTCGTCCGGTTCGTAAGGGCCAGCATGCTGGAGGTGCTGCGGCAGGACTACGTCCGCACGGCCCGCGCGAAGGGCCTGGTGGAGCGGGCGATTGTCTACCGCCACGCTCTGCGCAACGCGCTCATCCCCACCGTCACCGTCGTCGGGCTGGCGGCGCGCAGCCTGGTGGCCGGCGCGGTCTTCGTGGAGACCATCTTCGCCTGGCCGGGCCTGGGCCGGCTCGCGGTCCTCTCGGTCTACCGGAGAGACTACCCGGTGGTGATGGGGGTCAACATCGCGGTCGCGGTTTTCGTGGTGGTGGCCAATCTGGTCGTCGACCTGCTCTACACGCTGCTCGACCCGCGCATCACCTACGAGTGAGCG
>JACQTN010000218.1 GCA_016210785.1 Armatimonadota bacterium | reverse complement strand
TAGAGCTCCCAGTCCGTGTCCTCCTCCACCGCCTTCTTGTAGGCGTCGGAAACACGCAAGCTGATGTTGGCGTAGCGGACGCGGTTCAGATTGCGCTTGATCTTGATGAAGTCCAGGACGTCGGGGTGGCGGTCCTCGATGGTGATCATGAGCGCGCCGCGCCGGCCGCTCTGGCCGATGGTCCCCGTGGTCAGCGAGAACAGCTCCATGAAGGAGACAGAGCCCGTGGAGGTGAGGGCGGCGTTGTGCACCGGCGCCCCGCGCGGGCGCAGGATGCTGATGTCCACACCGACGCCGCCGCCGAAGGAGTAGGTGCGCGCGGCTTCCTTCATCCAGCCGAAGATGGACTCGATGTCGTCGTGGTGCACGGGGATTACATAGCAATTAAGAAGCGTCACGCGGCGCTGGTTGCCCGCGCCGTGCATGATGCGGCCGCCGGGAATGAAACGAAAGTCCTCCAGGAGCCAGTAGAACTTCTTCTCCCACTCCGCGCGCTTGTCCGGGGTCGCCTCCACCGACGCGATCTCCCGGCCCACGCGGTACCACATCTCCTCGGGCGTGCGCTCCAGGACCCGGCCGTCGTCGCTGCGCAGCGCGTACTTGTCGTGGAAGACGCGGGCGCGCAAGTCATCGCCCCCGAAGAAGTCCAGCGTCTCGCGCGGCAGCTCCTGGGGCTTGCCCTTGGCCGCCCTGCCCGTCGCGTCACTCATCACTGACCCTCCCGCTCTTCGTGGTTCGGCAACCGATCACCGCGTGGCAGTCCCAGTGACCCGCCCTCAAGGTGTTTCGCTCCTGGTACATTTCCGGCACAGCCTCGTAGCGCACCGAGCGTCCGTGGCTACTCAGTGGCCTCGCCGTCTTCCCCCAACGGCAACAGCACCTGCGACCGCAGTTCTTCCTCGCGCTGCTTGCGCGCCCGCAGGCTCTCGATCTCCTCCACCAGGCTCTCCAGGCGGGTGACCCGCCGGTAGACCGAGGCGAACCGCACGAACGCGACCTCGTCCAGGTGGCGCAGGCGTTCGATGACCCGTTCGCCAATCTCCAGGGAGGAGATCTCATGCTCGCCGAGGTTGCGGATCTCGCGCTCCACATCCAGCGCGATCTGCGCCAGCGTTTCGGTGGAGATGGGACGCTTCTGGCAAGCCCGCACCAGCCCCGTCAGGATCTTCTGGCGGTCGAAGGGCTCGCGGCGGCCGTCGCGCTTGACCACCATCAGCGGCGTGGCGTCCACGCGTTCGTAGGTGGTAAAGCGCCGCGTGCACTTGACGCACTCGCGGCGCCGCCGGATTGCCGCCCCTTCCTCTGCCGGCCGGGAATCGAGGACTCGGGTTTCCTCGTGTCCACAGTAAGGACAGTGCATACTCGCCCGGTGGGGCCCTCCACCAGGTGCCGTTTCCTATTCGCGGTCCTCCCCGGAGTTCCTGCCGTGCGCATCAAGATGTGGGTCCTGGGGATTCTGAGGATAACAAAATGTTGTGGCGCCGTCCAGCGAAGTCTCAGATATCAAACATATGTTCCCAGGGCTGTCGTTTGGGGATAACCTGGGGAAATGCTCTGGGGAAGGTTCCTGGAAGTTGTGCCCGGCGGGACTGTTTCCCGCGGGCTCCCCGCTGGTCAGGCCCGGTGCAGCGCCTCTCCTCTTGACAGAATGACCACGGCCCCGCCCAGCACCAGGGCCGCCAGCACCAGGTGGGAGGCGGCCGAGGCGGCCAGGAATCCCGCGGACGCGGTGCCGAGCAGGATAGTGCGGACGGCCAGCAGCCCGCTCACCACCGGCGCCGGAGCCGCCCACAGGGCGCGGGACCAGTCGGGAAAGAACTCCACGGCCATGGCGGGGAGCGCCACGGCCAGGTAGAGCGGCATCAGGTAGTGCTGCGCCTCGCGGACGGAGCGCGCCAGCAGGCTGATGCACAGTGCCACGGCCGAGACCAGGGCAATCAAGGGGACCAGCGTGACTGCCAGCAGGAAGAATTGGCCCGGATTGAGGCCCGCGGCGGGTCCTCCGGCGAGCATCGGCGCAGCCCAGCGCAGGGCGCCCACCGTGGCCACCAGCACGCCGGCCACGGCGGCCAGCGCGGCGACCGCCACCGTCAGGAACTTGCCCGCCACCAGCGCGGCCCGGCTCACCGGCGCGCTGAGGATGACCTCCAGCGTGCCGCGCTCCCGCTCGCCAGCGGTCACGTCCACCGCCACGTGCATGCCGCCCAGCACCGCCCAGACCGCGATCAGGAAAGGCAGGATGCGGGCCAGCAGAGCGCCCCCAGCCTGCGGGCCCGCGGCGGCGTCGCGCTCGCGGATCCGCACGGTGCGCAGCATCCCCGGGTCGAGCCCCTGCGCCAGCAGCCGGGCGCGAGACAGCCGTAGCGCGTGCTCGCCGACCAGCGCCCGTGCCTTCTCGCGTGCCACCAGCGACGCCACGTCGCCGCCGTTATAGACCAGCGCCACGGAGGCCTCCCCGCGGCCCAGGTCGCGCTGAAACGTACGCGGGATCACCAGCACCAGGTCCACGTCGCCACGGCGCAGCGCGGCGTCGGGATCCGCGGCCTCCACAACGCTCAACACGCCGGCGCGGGCACCCGCTTCCACCAGGGCTTCCCCGTACTCCGCGCCCACGACGGCGACGCGCGCGGGGAACGTCCGCAGCCGGGCCTCCTGGCGGCGGGCCAGGGCCGGCAGGCCCAGCGTCATCGCCGGCATCAGGAGGATCGGCAGGAGGATGCTGGCGACCAGCGTGCGGCGGTCGCGGCGCGCCTCCAGCGCCTCCTTGCAAAAGACGACCCAGGTGCCGCGGAGCGCGGCGAGCGTGCGGCGCTTCGAGGATGCGGCCGTGAGGGCAAAGGACGCGTTCATGATGCCGGAGATCCTCCGCCGGCCTGATCGCCGACCGCGGTCCCCGCCGCGAGGCCGCCGGCGGTCGCGCCACCCCCGCGCCCGGCGAAAGTATGGTTGCCGATCGCCTGCACGAACGCCTCCTCCAGGCTGCGGCCGCCGGCGAGGCTTCGCACCTCGTCCACCGTCCCCCATGCCTGCAGCCGCCCGCCGACCAGGATGGCGACGCGGTCGCACAGCGCCTCCGCTTCCTCCAGCAGGTGCGTGGAGAGCAAGAGGCACCGTCCTGACTCGCGCAGGCGC
>JACQTN010000229.1 GCA_016210785.1 Armatimonadota bacterium | reverse complement strand
GGTGGCGATGCCGAGCGCCTTTGCGCCGTCGAACAGGTACTGGGCCTTGGCGTGGACGTCGTCGTAGTTGATGCCGGTGGCGCCGTGGATGAGTTCGCGTCGGTTCGGGGAGAGGCGCTCGATCGCCAGCACTGCCTTGGGCTTGTACGTGTTGAGCAGTTCTGCCGCGCGGCGCTCGCAGCCGGCTCTGTCGAGCGGCAGCGGCTCGAAGAGGACGGGCAGCGCCCGGGGCCCCTCGCCCGCCCGGTCCAGGTTGATGTCCGCCCCGCGGCAGGTGGCCCGCATCGGCTCCCAGCAGCGCTCTTCCGCGATGAGCACGGGTTGCGCGCCGGCGCCCAGCAGCATGGCTCGGGCGATGGCCACCGCGCCCAGGTAGCCGTCCACCTCGGCCACCGGGTACAGCGGCGGGCCCGCCGCGCCCGTGACGATGAAGACGCTGTCCCCGGGCTTCACGCGGCTGAGCAGGAGGTCGGCGGCCGCGTAGGTGAGGGGCTTGCCCACCACTTTCCGCGCCGCCTCGTAGAGACGGTGGATGACGCCGCGGGACAGGTTGCTCCGGCCTGGCCGCATCTCCACCGTGCAGGCCCGGTCGACGTACTCTCCGACGATCTCCGGCATGTGAGTGCCTCCTGGTATCGGGGGTATCCCCGGGTTCCGTGGTGTGCTGCGGGGCCGCGCGCTGGGCCTCGTACTTCCCTCACCCTGACCCCCTCGAAATCACTTCGGGGCCCCCTCGTCGCGGCGACGTTCTCCAGTGATTTCGAGGGGTCACCAAACCTCTCCCAGAGGGAGAGGGGGGACTCGTGTTCAGGACATGCCGAGGATGCGGGCCATGTTGCCGCCCATGATCCTCGCCTCGTTCTCCTTCGTGAGCCCGGGCAGCGTGCGAATCTTCTGCATCACGTCCTCCGCCAGCGTGTACGGCACGTCCGAGCCGAAGAGGAGCCGATCGGGTCCCACCTGCTTCAGCGTCTCCTGGATCGCCACCTGGCTGCTGTTGCCGGAGGTCTCCAGGTAGACGTTGGGACAGCGGTGTGCGACGACGATGCAGTCGGCGGTGTGCCGGTAGCCCAGGTGCGCCATGATGATGGGCACGGTCGGGAACGCCTTCGCCACGGGCAGGAAGAGCGCGGGGTGCGACAGCGGGTAGTAGCCCGTGTGGAAGAAGACCGGCCAGCCGTACTCGGCGCAGCGCTCCATCAGGGGATTGACCACGCGCGAGTTGGCATAGAAGAATTCCCAGTCCGGGTGCAGCTTGAGCCCGCGCAGTCCGTACTCCTCGCGGCAGCGCTTCATCTCGTCCAGCGCCTGCTGGCCGAAGTTAGGGTTGACGCGGCAATAGCCGATGATGCGGCCGGGGAACCTCCGCGTCGCCTCGTGGACGACCCGGTTCGCCCGCTCGTACAGCGGGTCCTCGAACTCCCCGCCCTCCAGCAGCGGCGCGAACGTCACGGCCCTGTCGATGCCCGCCTCGTCCATCACCGCCACCAGGCTCTCCGCCTCCACCAGGTCGAGCGGCAACTCATAGGAATGGTTGCGGAGCCCCGGCCCCATGTGAGTGTGGGCGTCCAGCACGATGCTCCGGCCGTTGCTCATGCCGGCCACCTCCCGAGCAATTCCAGCAGCGTCCCCGAGAAGATGCGGTCCATCTGCGCCGGGGTCAGCCCCAGCGACTGCAGCCGGTCCACCTCCAGTTTGGGATCGGTGAAGGGCATGTCGGTGCCGAAGAGCATCCGCTCCGCGCCCATGCGCTTGACCGTCCGCGCGATGTAGGAGGGCATGTTGCCGGAGGTCTCGAGATACACGTTGCGGGCGGCCTCCGCGGTGATGACAGCGTCGCTGACGATGCGGTATCCCATGTGGCCCAGGATGAAGTTGATCTTCGGGAATGCGTCGATCAGCTCCAGGGACTGGAGAGGCTGGGCCGGATGGAAGGAGGTATGCATCAGCACCGGCGCTCCGCGGGCCTGACAGATCTCCATGAGCGGTCCGAGCAGGTCCAGGTCGAGCGGGGAGAACGCCTCGGTCTCCGGGTCGAGCTTCAGCCCGCAGAAGCCGTACTGGGTGAAGCACCGCTCCAGTTCCGCGGCGGCCTTCTTGCCGAACTTTGGGTTCACGCGGGCGAACCCCACCAGCCGGTCGGGGTAGCGCTTCACGCCTCGGGCGATGGCGGCATTGGCCTTGCGGTAATCCGGGTCGATGAAGGCGCCGCCCTGCCAGCGCGGGGCGAAAGCGACCGCCCGCTGGATGCCGGTCCTGTTCATGCGGCCGATGAGCGACCGGCCGTTGGGGATATCGAACAGCGGGCCGAAGGGCGCGGTGCTGCGCAGCCCCGGGCCGAAATGCGCGTGCGCGTCGATGATCACGGCGGTCCTCCTCTGAGTGACGGTGATTTCACTGGGCCTCGCCCAGCAGCCGCGCCATGTTTCCCCCCATGATCTTCCGCAGGGCCTCCGCGGTGATCCCGGGAGCCGCCTTGATCTTGGCCATCACGTCGCGCGGCTCGGTGAAGGGCAGGTCCGATCCGTACAGCACCTGGTCGGGTCCGACCCGCTTCAGCGTCTCCGCGATGGCAGGGGACGAGGAGTTGGCGGAGGTCTCCAGGTAGATGTTGGGATGGCGCTTCGCCACCACGATGGCGTCCGCGGTGTGGGCGTAGGCCAGGTGGGCCAGGATGATGGGGACGTCGAGGAACGCCTTCGCCAGTCCCACGAACAGCGCCGGCTGGCACGTGGGGTAGTAGCCCGCGTGAAAGAAAACCGGCCAGCGGTATTCGCGGCAGAGTTCAAACACCGGCCGCAGGATCTTGAGATTGCTGCTCCAGAAGTGCTCCCACAGCGGGTGGAGCTTGAGGCCGCGGAAGCCGAAGTCGCGCCTGCCCCGCTCCATCTCCCGCACCGCCTGTCTCGTCCAGTTGGGGTCCACGCGGCAGTAGCCGATGAGCCGGTCCGGGTAGCGCCGCACCGCCTCCGCCACCGCCTCGTTGCCCCGCTCGTAGTAGGGATCGGTAAACTCCGGCCCCTCCCACGCCGCGGCGAAGACACAGGCGCGGTCGATGCCGCTGCGGTCGAGGATGGCGATGACCTCCTCGGGTTTCACGGCGGGCAGGAACGCCGGCCGGGTGGCGAAGGATGGGCCGAGGTGGGCGTGGGCATCGATGATCATGGTCGACCTCCGATGGGGAGAGCGGACTATCACTTCCGGTAAGCCTCGCCTCGAGGCAGGATGTCGATGATCGTTACTCTTTGATCCGCCAGGTCGATCCTGTAGATCACACGCCAGTCGCCGACCCTGCTGCGCCACAGCCCCATGAGCGGGCCCTTGAGGGGACGTGAATCACCGCCGTAGGGATCGACGCTGACACGTTGCAGGCACTCGTCGAAGCGTCGCGCCGTGGGTTTGTCCACTCGTTCATACCTGCGCGCAGCATTGCGCGACAGGACGATGTCAAGCATTTGTCCGCTTGATATCTCGCCAGCGGACGACCTCGCCACGCGCGACCTGAGCCAGCCCCTCTTCTACTCGCTTCCACTCCCGGGGTGAGAGTTCATCGCCGATGAGCTCCCCGAGGTAACGTTCGATGGCCTCAACGATGAGCTGGTTCTGGGAGCGGCGGAGGGCCACGGACGTATGACCTAGCAGCTTCGCCAGACCCTGCGGCAGGCGAATGCTGGTGCGCACATACGGCTCACGCTCAGATTCTTTCCTTGCGGCCTGTGCCATACCGGGCCTCCCGTACGCCGGAAGACGGCGCCATGTCGCTTTGACACAATGGCATCATAGCATAGACACACAGAAAACTCAACGAGGCTGGCACCGTACCGCGGCTATACGCGCAGCCGCGGGTCAAGGATATCTCTCAGCCCGTCCCCCAGCAGGTTGAACCCGATCGACGTCAGCGTGATGGCGATTCCCGGCAGCGTGGAGACCCACGGCGCAACCTGGAGGTACTCCCGCCCGTCGGCGATGATGCGCCCCCACGTGGGCGTGTCGGGCGAGACCCCGATCCCCAGGAAACTCAGGCTGGACTCCACCAGGATCGCATAGGGCAGGTAGAGGGTGGCCAGGACGATGATGGGGCTGAGGGAGTTGGGGAGGAGATGCCTGGCCAGGATGCGCAAATGGCCGGCCCCCACCGCCCGCGCCGCGTCCACGTAGTCGCGCACCTTCAGGGTCAGCACCTGGCTGCGCACCACCCGGGCGAAGCGCGGCATGATGGCGAACCCCAGCGCGATGATGATGCTCTGGGTGCCCCCACGCAGGACGCCCACGATGGCGATCGCCACGATGATGCTGGGGAAGGACATGGTGGTGTCGATCACGCGCGACAGGATGTGGTCCACCGCCCGGCCGAAGTAGCCCGACACGAGCCCGATCAGGATGCCGAAGACCCCGCCCAGGACCAGCGCCGAGGCGCCCACCTGGAGGGAGAAGCGGCTGCCCCACACCACCCGGCTGAAGACGTCGCGCCCGTACTGGTCGGTGCCGAAGATGCGCGGCCGCGCGGGCGGTTCCAGCAGCCGCGTGGTGTCGTGCTTGAAGGGGTCGAAGGGGCTCAGCCAGGGCGCGAACAGGGCCGTGAGCACCACCAGCGTCACGACCACCAGGCCGCCCGCGGCCAGCCGACTGCGGCGCAGGCGCCGCCAGAAGGACGGCCGGCGGGAGAGGACGGTTTCTCCCCTGTCCACCGCGGGGGGCGCGCCGGCGGCCGGGGCTGACTGCTCACGCATAGCGGATCCTCGGATCGACCAGCGCGTAGGCCAGGTCGGTCAGGAAGTTGATGGCGATCACGGCGGCGGCGAAGAAGAAGATGGTCCCCTGGACCATCGGGTAGTCCCGCGCCGACACGGCGTTCACCAGCAGCCGCCCCACGCCCGGCCGGCTGAAGACCGTTTCGATGACCACGGCGCCGCCCATGAGCGCCACCAGCTCGATGCCGATGATGCTCAGGATCGGCGCCAGCGCATTGCGCAGCGCGTGCCGCCACATCACCAGCCGCTCCGCGAGTCCCTTCGCCCGCGCCGTGCGCACGTAGTCTTCGCTCAGGACGTCGATCATCGCGGAGCGGGTCATGCGGGCCACCACGGCCGTGCCGCGGGCGCCCAGGGTGAGGGCGGGCAGGACCAGGTAGTAGGCCAGGCTCAGCGGTTGCGCCGGATTGCCTGCGCCGGCGATGGGGAACCAGCCCAGCGTGGCGGCGAAGAAGATGAGCAGGATCAGCCCCAGCCAGAAGGCTGGGACCGAGATCCAGAACATGGCTGTGGCCATGGCCAGCAGGTCAAACATGGAGTTGTGCCGGATGGCAGCCAGGATGCCGACGGCCAGGCCGAGGCTTGAGGAGATGACAACGCTGGCGGCGGTGAGCTGGATCGTGTATGGGTACTGGAGGCGGAGCTCGCCCAGCACCGGCCGGTTCGTGCGAAGGGAGCGGCCGAGCTGTCCGGAGCTGATCTGGCTGACAAAGCGCGCGTACTGCTCCCAGATGGGCCTGTCAAGACCCATCTGCGCGCGGACCTCGCGGATCAGTTGGGGCGTCCCGTAGTCGCCCAGCCAGATCTCCACCGGGTCGCCGGGGACCAGGCGGATGACCGCGAACGCCAGCGTGAAGATGATCAGGAGGGTGGCGATGGAGCTGATGAGCCGCCTGACGACATAGGCTCGGATGGCGCGTCACCTCTCCCGCTCACGGGACCCTGCATGCTTCGGCGGGCTCAGCATGAACGGATGCCGGCACCCGGCATGAACGGTGTGCGTGCCTGAATGGAGGTGGCCCCGCGAGACGCTCCTCCGTCTCGCGGGGCCCGAGTACCTCGATCCGAGACCGACGGCGCCTTACTTGGCCGCCCCGATCCTCGCGGTGTACAGATTGATCAGCCCTACGTAGGTGTGCGGCTGGATGCCGAACACCTCCGGCCGCGCCGCCACGATGGACTGCATCGTGCCCATGGCGACGATGGGCAGGTCCTTGGCCACCAGCTTCTGGATGTCCACGTGGAGCTGCTTGCGGCGCTCGGTGTTCATCTCCTTGCGCGCCGCTTCGATCAGCCGGTCCATCTCGGGGTTGGTGTACTTGGAGTAGTTGACCGGCCCGCGGGAGTGCAGGAAAGGCGACAGGTACTGGTCCGCCTCCAGGCGGGTCACCGCCCACACGCCGATGTTCCAGTCGCCCTCCGCCATCTTCCGCCCAAACAGCGCCCGGTCGATCAGCTCCACGTCCACGCCCACGTAGGGGGAGAGCTGGTCCTTCAGCATCAGCGCGTACTCTTCATAAAGGTGCGCCTTGCTGTAGATGATCTTGATCCGCTGGCTGGCCGCGGCCTGCTCGAAGAGCATCCTGGCCCGGCGCGGGTCGTGCCGGTACGCGCCCACGTTCTTGGTCCACCCCAGGATCAGCGGGTTGAAGAAGGAAGGGTTGGAATCGACGAAACCGCCCATCGACTCGCTCATCTTCTCGATGTTGACGGCGTGCCCGATCGCCTCGCGCACGCGCTGGTCGCTGGTGGGCGCCTTCTTGGTCTGCACGTAGCCCCAGTACTGCCAGCCGCCCGGGGCCTTGAACAGCTTGAGCTTGGTCTGGAAGCGGCTCACCGCGCGGTACCCGCCGATCTGCCGCACCGCCACCGCGTCGATCTCGCCCTTCAGCAGCGCGTAGATGGCGACCAGGTCTTCCTGGATGACGCGGAAGGTGATCTGGCGGAACGCCGGCCGGCCGCGGAAGAAGTTCTCGTTCCCCACCAGGACGATCTTCTCGCCCGGGATCCAGGACTCCATCATGAATGGGCCGGTGCCCACCGCCTTGAAGGCGATGTCCTTGCCCAGCGCCCGGGTGGCGCGCTCGCTCATGACGAACCCGGAGTGCCAGGCCAGCGTGCCCGCAAAGGTCGCGGATGGCTCTTTGAGCACGAAGCGGACGGTGTAGGGATCGGGGGTCTCGATCCGGTCCACCAGGACGAACTGCAGCCGCTCCCGGGAGCGCGTGGCCGGGTCCAGGTGGCGCTCGATGGTGAACTTCACGTCCCGCGAGGTCAGCTCGCCGAATCCGCGGTGGAACTGGACGCCGCGCCGGATCTTGAAGGCCCAGGTCTTCCCGTCCGGGGAGACGGTGAAGTCCTCCGCCAGGTCCGGCAGGACCTCCGTGGTGCCCGGCTTGAACCGCAGCAGACCATTGTAGATGTTCTCCGCGATCAGCCGGTCCCCGGCGATGCTCAGCTGCGCCGGATCGAGGTTGACCATGTCCTCGTTGGTGGCGAACCTGAACTCGGTGGCGCTCTGGCTCCACCCGGGCCGGCTGATGCCGAGCACGGCCAGGACCATCACCAGTGCCAGGAGTGCGGCGAGCCTCCTCATGCTTCTCCCTCCTTGACCGGGATTCGTCGCGCGCGGACGTCTAATCCAGGAACAGCTTCCCGCCGGCCATCACCACCTTGCCGTCGATCTCCAGCGTCCCCTCGTACATCACCATGTCGCCGTGCACCTTGTAGGGGATCTTGGGCTGGAAGCCCCACCACCCGCCGTAGGCCACGTGGGTGTTGCCCAGTCCCTTTTTGACCCCGTGCAGCGACCGGCTCACCACCCACGCGGGATTGGTGCCCAGGCCGATCTCCGCCACGTAGTCCTGCTCCAGGTCGTGCACCAGCTTGTCCAGCTTGGCGGCGTCGCGGCCGCCCTCGATCTTGAGGATCCGTCCCTTCTTCACCGCGAGGCGGATGGGCTCGTCCGGGCGCACGTCGCAGATGTTGGCCACGGGCCCGTCCACCACCAGCAGGCCCTCCATGCTCTCCGGCGGCGGCGGGATGTGGGTCTCCCCGTCTGGCGCGGCGCCGAAGTCGCCGGGCTGCAGGGCGAACCCCTCGTGGGAGAGGTGGCCCCACAGCTTGTCGTACTCGATGTCGTCGGCGCTGCCCACGAAGTCGGTGCCGGCGCGGTTGGTGATGCGCACCCTGTGCCCCTTCTTGAACAGCTCCTTCAGGCGCTCGTTGTTGCGCTTGATCTCGTGGTAGTCCGCGGTGTCGGCCACGATGATCTCGAAGGGCCGCTCCACCATGCTGAACATCCGCACCTTCTCTTTGCGGGACATCAGGTCGCGGTAGGCCTGCGGCCGGCCGTACAGCGACGAGCTGCTGGACATGGTGGCGGCGATGACCACGTCGGCGCCCACGTAGGCGAGCTGGCACGGGTCGGTCAGGGCGTACGGGTCATTGGGCTTCCAGCCCACGTTGGGCTGGACGATGATGGTGAAGATGCCGCCCGCCGCGCTGATGGCCGACGTGAGGGCCGCGAGCTTCTCTTCCTCCGCGGCGGGGTCGGCGACGATGAGGACCTGCTCCCCCTGCTTGAGGCCGATCTGGGTGTGGACAATCCGCTCAAACACCCGGGTCACCTGGGGATCAATCACCTTGAGCCACACGATCCAACCTCCTCGGACTGCCTTGGCGCTACGATGCAGCAGTTCGGCACGCGGCGAAGGTTTCCCTGGCGTCTCAGAACCCGCGGTGCTTGTCCACAATGTTCAGCAGCGGCTCGCCGCTGCGGTAGCGCCGGAAATTCTCCCCGATGAGGGATGCGAGTCGGGCGGCGATGTGGGGAGACCGCCAGGCCATGTGGGGTGTGATGATAGCGTTGGGCAGCGTCCACAGGGGGTGTTCGGCTGGCAGCGGCTCCTGCTCGAAGACGTCGAGGCCGGCGCCGGCGATCCGGTTCTCCCGCAGCGCCGCCACCAGGGCCTCTTCCCGGACGATGGGGCCCCGGGAGATGTTGATGAGGAAGGCGCCCGGCGGCATGGCGCGCAGAGCCGGCTCATCGATCATGCCCCGGGTCCGCGCGGTGAGCGGCGCGCAGATCACCAGATAGTCGGCCTGCGCCAGAAACCCGGCCGGCATGCGCGCCCGGTCTCCGGGCCCGGCCGGTGTCCCCGCGCCCTCCGCGGCTATCATGAAGAAGGCATCCAGGAGGTGTGACGCCTCTTCGCCCGGCGGCGTGATGTCCGCGGCCACCACACGCATCTGCAGGGCCCGCCCCATGGCGGCGACCTCACGGCCAACGCCGCCAAACCCCAGGACCGCCAGGGTGCGCCCGCCCAGTTCATCTGCGTCGTGGGCTTCCCACCGGCGCGCCGCCTGCTGCGCCCACGCCAGCGGCAGGCGCCGGCACAGCGCGAAGATGAGGGCAAACGCGTGGGTGGCCAGCGTCCGGCCGTAGCACCCCCGCGAGTTGGTGAGCACGGCGGGGCTGTCGAGGACCTCCGGGGTGAGCACACGATCGACGCCGGCGGAGGTGGTGTGGAACCACCGGAGGCAGGGGGCCAGAGCGACTAGTGCGCCAGCACCGCCGCTCCCGCCCGAGACGATGAGAATCTCGGCATTCCGGATCGCGCGCGCGGCCTCGTCCTCCCCGGCGCAGAGGCGGAGGTCCGCGTCGGGAAGCGCCCGCGGAAGCAGCGCCACCAGACCCGGAATGCGCTGGGCGCCCAGTGCGACGACGACCGGTCCGCCGCTCATCGATCCGCGGGGAGCGGCACGCCGTATCGCGTCGACAGGTCCCGCAACCCGGTCACCTCCTCCTCCGTCAGCGGAATACCTTCCCGAGCGCGCGCTTCCGCCTCGCGGGCCGCCCGCTCGCCCGGGAAGCGCACCCCTTCCCCCGTGACGGTGTCCAGCGCTTTCAACCGGGCGATCCAGGCTTCCATGCGCCGCGCGAAATCGTCCGCGGGCAGAAATCGCGTGACGTCCACGGCCAGCATCCAGTGGGCCACCCGCCCCGCGCCTTCCGCGTACCGGAGCCCGGCGTGGGCGTCGAGGCCGAACGCCCCACCGGTCATGATGCCGGTGAGGATCTCCACCAGCAGCGCCAGGCCAAAGCCCTTGTGGCCGCCGAAGGGCGCCAGCGCACCGCCTTCGATCACCGCGCGCGGATCGCCGGTGGGCCGGCCGTGCGCGTCGATGCCCCAGTCCAGCGGAATGCGCGCGCCGCGCTCCAGGGCGTCGCGGATCTTCGCCATGGAGGCAACGCTGCAGGCGACGTCCAGGACCACGGCGGGACGGTCTCCGGCGGGCGCGCCGAAGGCGAACGGGTTGTTGCCCACGGTGCGGGCCCGTGCGCCCGGCGCGGCCACCAGCGGGTTAGAGTTGGAGCACGCGACGCCCACCTTGCGCGCGGCTACGGCCAGCAGCGGATAGCAGGCGGCCATGCCGAAGTGCCCGGTGTTGCGCACCGCCACCATGCCGACACCGTATTGCTCCGACTTCGCCACGGCCATGTGCATGGCGCGCGTCGCCGGCACAAACCCCAGGCCGCCCCCGCCGTCGACGAGGGCGACCGCCATGGCGTCGGTGACCACTGTGATCTGCGGGCGGGCCGGGAGACTACCCGTGGCGATGGGGTTGACGAAGAGGGGGAGCCGTCCCAGGCCGTGGCTGTCCACGCCGCGCAGGCTGGCATCGAGGAGGCGGTCGGCGATGACACCGGCGTCGGCGTCCGCCATACCCACGCGCACCAACACCTGCCGCGCAAACGAGTGCAGATCATCGGGCAGCGCGCGCACCGTCACGGTGTTGCGCCGGCACCTCCACCGTCACGGAATGGAGAACGCGGCCTGCGCGGCCGGCCCCGCCCGGTCACTGGACCCGGAATGGCCGGACCGCCTTGGGCGCCAGCTTGCCGCCCGGCTCGACGAGCGCGATGGCAAAGACGTATTCCCCTGGGGGCAGGCCCTGCCGTCCTGTCGTCATCCACAGCCGCAGAGACTGCCCCGAGAGGCTGTCATCAAGGGCAAAAGGTTTGGGCTGGATCAGCAGCGTGAACTGCGCGCCTTCCTTCTTTGCCCAGATCTGGGCCAGCGTCGCCCGCACGCCCGAGAACTGCGAGAACTGGACCACGGCGACCACCGCCTTGTCTTGCGGGCTCAACACGTCGGTCTCCTGCTGCATGTTGCCCCGCTCGTCGCCGCGTCCGATGGACACGATGCTGAACCGCACCCCGCCACCCGCGTCCTGCGGCGGGACTGGAGGCGCGGGTGGCGGGGAAGGCGTGGGAGTCGTGGGGGCAGCAGGCTGCGTCGGGGCTCCCGGCGGCGCGGGAGCGGGCTGTGCCGTCGGCGAAGGCTGGGCTCGCGTCGCGAGCCAGATGACGACGGCCGCCGTAGCCAGCATGCCCAGAAGCAAGACGAACCCACACCCCGCGAGGCCGCCGTAGACCAGGTACTTGCGGGTCTGGTCCGCCGGCCCCGGAACGGGCGTCGCCGGCGTGGTCATGAGTTTCTCCCTCCGGCCGCCAGCAGCGC
>JACQTN010000225.1 GCA_016210785.1 Armatimonadota bacterium | reverse complement strand
TCGATCAGCGGGAGCACCAGGATCTCCTTGTTCACGTCCCGGAAGTAGGTGTCCGCGTCCTGCGGCAGCCCGAAGCCCGCCGCCCGGCTGCTGCTGGCCGCGCCGCGGTGGCCGCGCGGGCTGAACTGCGCCTCGGCCACGGCGCGCTTCGCGTCCGCGGCAGTGTTCACGTGGGGCACGATGACGCCCTGAGCGCCCAGGTCCAGGTAGCGGTTGATCTCGTGCACCGTGTCCTTGGGGATGCGCACGATGGGCGTGATGCCCACCGCGTCCGCGGCCCGCACCATGTCCTGGCAGCCCTGGATGCCGATGGGTCCGTGCTCGCAGTCGATGAAGGCGAAGTCGAAGCCCACGTGGCCGCACAGTTCCACGACGTCCGGGGAGAGGATGGGAATGACCAGGCCGGTGGCCACGTGGCCGGCCCGCAGCGTCTTGAGCAAGCGGTTCTCGCGCATGGAATCCCTCGCGTGGGATGGGATGACGTGCGTGACGCTCGCCTGCTTTCGTGAGGATGGCGGCGCGCTCCTGCCCACGGCGGCTCTACGGACGGCCTGGTCCGCCGCGACCCTGCAAAGCGCCCACCCACGCCGCGGAGAATCGCCCGCCCGCCAGAACCACGCACGTCTGGGCGCGGCACACGCGCCCGCAGGGGGTGCGCGCGCCGTCCGCGAAAGTGGACGGAGGGTGAACTGGCGGCGGTCATGGAAGAGACGCGCTTCTTTGTGGACCTGGGCCTGCTCTTCCTGGCCGCGCTGGGCGGCGGGGCGCTGGCGCAGCTCCTGCGTCAGCCGCTCATCATCGGCTACATGGTGAGCGGGATCCTCATCGGTCCCTTCACCCCGGGCCCGACGATCCAGCACCTGCCCACCTTCCAGCTCTTCGCCGACATCGGCGTCGTCCTGCTCATGTTCTCCATCGGCGTAGAGTTCTCCATCGGCGAGCTGCTGCGCGTCCGCCGCGCCGCCCTCTACGGCGCGCCCGTGGCCATCCCGGCGATGGTGCTGCTCACCGTGCTGCTGACGCGCGGGCTGCTGGGCTGGCCCGTGCAGCAGGGGCTCGTGGCCGGCGCCACCGTCAGCGTCGCCAGCACCATGGTCCTCCTCAAGACGCTCGTGGAGCGCGGTGAACTCAATGCGGCGCACGGCCGCGTGGTGGTGGGGATCGCCGTCGCGGAGGACCTGGCCGTGGTGGCGTTGACGGTCCTGATCCCGGCGCTGGGACCCGCCGCGGGGAGCCGGGTCCTGCTGGTCGCCCGGGCGCTGCTGCACGCCGCGGCGATCCTGGTCCCGCTCCTGTGGCTGGCCCGCCGCGTTGTCCCGCATCTGCTGGCCCGTATCGCCCGCACCCGCAACATGGAACTCCTGCTGCTGGTGTCCATGGCGCTGGCGATCGGCACCGCGGCGCTCACGGCCAGCCTGGGGCTGTCCCTGGCGCTGGGGGCGTTCCTGGCCGGGCTATTGATCAGCGAGTCGGAGTTTGCCCACGAGACCCTGGCCCGCGTGCTGCCCATCCGCGACATCTTCGTGGCGGTGTTCTTCGTCTCCATGGGCACGCTGATCCGCCCCGCCGCGGTGGTCGCTCAGATCTCGACCGTGCTGGTCCTGGTGGCGCTGGTGGTCGCGGGCCGGTTCGCGGTGTGGACGGCGATCGTCCGCGCCGCCGGCTATCCCGCGCGGACGGCGATCCTGACCGGCATGGGGCTCACGCAGATCGGCGAGTTCTCCTACGTCCTTGCCGGGGTGGGCCGGCAGCACGGCCTGATCACCGACGCGGTCTACCAGGCCATCCTGGCCACGTCGCTGGTCACCATCCTCATCAACGCCCAGACTTTCCGCCACACGCCGGGCTGGCTGCGGGTCCTCCTGGGGCGGCGCGAGCGCCCGCCGGAGCCGGCGCCGCCATTGGAGCGCGAGGGACACGTCATCGTGTGCGGGTTCGGCCGCGTGGGGCAAGAGGTGGCCACGGCGCTGGAGGCGTTTCGCGTCCCCTACACGGTCGTGGATCTCGACCCCGAGGCGACGCGCCTGGCGCTGGCGCGGGGCGCCGTCGCAGTATTCGGCGACGCGGGCAACGACGCCATCCTCCGCCGAGCCGGCGCGGAGCACGCCCGCCTGGCCGTGGTGGCGGTGCCGGCGCTGGAATCGGCGGACCGCTGCGTGCGGGCGCTGCGCCGCGTGCGCGGCGACCTACCCACCCTGGTCCGCGTCCACCAGGAGGGCCACCGCGCCTTGCTGATCGAGGCGGGTGCCACGGAGGTCATCCAGCCGGAGGTGGAGGCGGCCCTCACCATCGTCCGCCACAGCCTGGACCACCTGGGCGTGGATCACCACGAAGGGCGCCGCTACCTGCAGCAGGCCCGCGCGCACTGGCCGGAGGCCTTTCGGAGCGACGAACCTCCCGTACCCGACGCGCTGGACGTGCGGCAGTTCGTGATCGAGAATTCCCACCTGGCCGGCCACTCGCTGCACCGCGTCCGCCTGCGCGAGCGCACCGGCGCGACGGTCGTGAGCATCCTGCATCCCGACGGACGGGAGACGACTAACCCGCTACCCGATCACGTCCTCCACGTGGGCGACCGGCTCTTTGCCATCGGCAGCGCCGAGCAACTGGCCTCCCTGCGCGACCTGTGCCGGGCAGACTCTCCGCAGCGGACCAAGGGGTGAAAGCCGGCCCCGTCCGGTGGCTGGGGAGATTTCCAAGGGAGAGCATCCGACGGCATACCCCGATCAGAGCGGCGCAGCTACGGCTGGCTCGGCATCGCTAGCCCTGTAAGGTTGGCTGGAGTGGCTTTGCGCCACTCCAGCCTTCATCTTGTTCCCGACCGGGGGAGGCCCTTCGCGGCACGTGCTGCATGCTTCCGACGAGCACCATGCTACCGCGCTCACCGGACTCACGGCGCCCCCACGATGACCCCCTGAAACATCCAACGGGGCAGTGATGAGGGCACGAGAGACGCTCCGGATGTTTCAGGGGGGTCACCCCCCACCCGCGACGGTAGGGGGTTGCGGATCACAGATGATGCTCGGCCTCGGCGAAGCCGGGCCTGCGCATGACCGAAGCATGACTTCCCAGACGCGCTCCTAGTCGTCCGCTATTCCGACACCCGCCCCACCGCGCGGATCTGGCCCCGCCGCCATCTCGCCCGTGTCGGGGTCGATGCAGATCGCTTGCACCCGCGACATGTACGTGCTCCGCTCCACGCGGAACCCCCGCCCGCGCACCGCCTCCACCACATCCTCCGGGATCGCCGGCTCCGCAAAGATCAGCCCCGGCTCCTCCGCGTGGAAGCGCGGCGCCGTCACCGCCCGCTTCATCTCCATCCCGAAGTCCAGCACGTTGATCAGCGTCTGCAGGATCGAGGTGATGAGCCGGCTGCCGCCCGGCGCGCCGATCACCACCACCGGCCTGCCGCCGCTCATGATCACGGTCGGCACGCCCCCGCCTCCGCGCTTGCCCGCCACGATCGAATCGGGATGCCCCGGCAGCGGGTGGAAGTGCCCCAGGAAGTTGTTATAGATGAAGCCCAGCCCGGGCGTCACCACGCCCGAGGCCGCCAGTGAGCCGATGGAGTGGGTCATGGAGACCACGGTGCCTGCCGAGTCCACCGCCGACAGGTGCGTGGTGCCCGTGTCGCCGCGCGCCGGGGCCCCGGCCTCCGGCGCCTTCGCGCGCACGCGCTCCGCGATGGCCCTGGCGTGTGTCCGCGACAGTCCCTTCCGCATGAAGCGCGTCGCGACGCTCTGCGGCGGGTCGCCTTTCAACACCACCTGCTCCAGGAATGTGGCAATCATCGCGCGGGCCAAGAGCTCGATGTACTCCGGCGTGTTGTGGCCGGTCTCCACCAGGTCGAAGTGCTCCAGCACCTGGAGCATCTCGATCATCTGGACGCCGCTCCCTGGCGGCGGCGTGGAGACCACGTCGTAGCCGCGATAGACTCCGGCCACCGGCTCACCGACGTCCACCGGGAAATTGCGCAGGTCGTCCCCGTTGAACAAGCCGCCGTGTGCGGCCATGTCCTCCGCGATGCGCCGGCCGATGTCGCCCGTGTAGAAGTCCCCCGGCCCCTCCTGCGCCAGCCGGCGCAGCGTGCGCCCCAGATCGGCCTGGATGAGGCGGTCGCCTTCCTTGTAGATCGTCCCGCAGCGGAGGTAGATGGCGGCGCAGTCGGAGGTCGCGGTCAGCTTCCGCATCAGGCCTGGGTAGCCCGGGCGGTCTTCGGTGTTCGCCCACTGCCGCGCGACGTAGGGGTAGATATCGAAGCCCTCCTCGGCGAGACGGATGGCCGGCGCCAACAAGTCACCCCACGCCACCTTGCCGCTGCCGTACCGCTCGTACAGCACCTCCGCCCCGCGCACGAACCCGGGCACCATGATGGACTGGTAGCCCATCTGGTTGATCTCACCCTCCACCACGTAACGCCCCACCGTCTCGGTCCGCTCCCGGTGGCCGGTGCGAAATGCCTCGGGCACCGGCACCGAGCCGATGGTCACGGACGCATCGAGAAAGTCCACGGCGCCGGTGCGCCGGTCCATGACGAGCCCGAGCGCCGTGCCCCCGAGCCCGCACATCAACGGATCCACCACGCACTGGGCGAACGCGGCGGCAACCGCCGCGTCCGCGGCGTTGCCGCCGCGCCGGAACGCCTCCACGCCCGCCTCCGCGGCCAGCGGCTCGGGGCAAACCACCATGCCTTTCATGCTACCGGGTGACCTCCACCTGGCTCCACGGCGTCGCGAGCTCCCATCGCCAGTACTGGCTAGGTTTCAGCCCCTTCACGACGCCCTTGCGCACGGCGACCACGTTGTTCAGGTAGTACATGGGGATATGGTAGACCTTGCGCATCATGTCGCGCTGGATGTCCCGGTACAGGATCTCGCGCTCGCGGTGGCTGGGGCTGCGCTGCGCCTTCTGCAACTGCTCGTCCAGGTTGGGCTCCAGCGACCGGATGTTGAGAAAACGGGCCTGCTGCCCGGCCGATCCAAACAGCCAGCGCAAATTCGCGTCCGGGTCGGGATACGCCGGGATCGTGCCCAGCATGTAGATGATCATGTTGTTGCTCTCGAGGTAGTTGATGTAGGTCGCCCACTCCAGGCGCAGCACCTCCGCGCCCACGCCATTCTCCCGCAGGTTGGCCACCAGCACCTCCGCCAGCTTCACCCGCGTGTCGTCGGGCGGCGGCGCCACCACGATCTTGAAGTCCCGCGGCATGACGTTGTCGCGGATCAGGGCCTGGAAGAGCTCCCGGGCCTCCCGGTCGTTCTCCTTGAGCGCGATCTCCCGCAGCGCCTCGTCGTCCCGCGGCCACAGGCTGGGCGGCACGGATCCGTAGGCGCGCAGGCCCAAATCCTGAGGCACCATCGTCTTGATGGCCGCGTCCCAGTGCAGCGACATGTACACCGCCTTGCGGAAGCGCGCGTCGGTGTACGGCGGCCGCAGCATGCGGAAGCCCAGGAAGACGTAGTTGTTGGCGGGCGCCTTCAGCACCTCGACGCCCGGGTCGCGCTTGAGCACCGGAAGGTTTGCCGCGGTCACAGTGGCGGTGACGTCCACGTCGCCGGCCAGCACCGCCGCGGCCGCGGTGCTGCTGTCGGGGATGGGCCGCAGGATGACGCGCTCGATCCTGGGAGCCTTCAGCCAGTAGTCCGTGTTGGCCTCCAGGACGACCCGGTTGTTGACCACCCACTCCACCAGCCTGTAGGGCCCGCTGCCGACAGGCCGCTTCTCGAACTGGGCGCCCGCGGCCTCCACGGCCTTGCGCGGCTGGACGAACAGCGCGCCCAGCGCCGCAGGGAAGGGCGCGAACGGAAACTCCAACGTCACCTGCACCCTGTCCCGCCCCACCGCCGTGTAGCTCTTGACCATGCGGATGTTCTCGGCCTTGCGGCCGGATGCATTGGCGGGATCGAAGGCCCGCCGGAACGAGAAGACCACGTCGTCCGCGGTCACCTCGTCGCCGTTGTGAAACTTCACATTCTTGCGCAGGTGGAAGGTGTAGGTGGCCCCGTCGGGCGAGACCTCCCACTTCTCCGCCAGCATGGGCCGCGGCTTGCTGTCGGGCCCGATGATCACCAGCGGATCGAAGATCAGGTGGTACACGAACTGGGAGTCGGCGTCGTTGGTGCGGTAGGGATCGGGCGACACCATGTCTTTGGCGGCACCGATGACCAGCGTGTTCCTCCCTGCCGGCCCGCTCTGCGCCGGCGCCGCCAACGCCAGCAGGACTCCCACCAGGAGGAGTCCGCACAACCGGGTTGTCATCGCCTTGCCTCCTTGTCCCTTGTCACGCCTGTGCCGCGCCTCACATCTGCGAGCGGAGGCGCGGATCGAGCGCGTCCCGCACCCCATCCCCCACGAAGTTGAACGCCATCACGGTGAGGGTGATGGCCAGTCCGGGGAACAGCGCGATCCACGGCGCGGTGTAGATGAACTTGCGCGCGTCGGTCAACATCACGCCCCAGTCCGGGGCCGGCGGCTGGATGCCCACGCCCAGGAAGGACAGCCCCGCCAGCGACGTGACGATGCCGCCGAGATCCAGGCTCATGAAGACGGTGGCCGGCGCCACGCAGTTGGGGAGGATGTGCCGGAAAACGACGCGTGTCCCCGACGCGCCCATGGCCTGAGCCGCGGTCACGTACTCGGCATTTCTTAGGGTCAGCGTGGAGCCACGCAGCAACCGCGCGTACCGGGGCATCCGCGTGAAGGCCAGCACCGCCACCACGTTCCCCACGCTCGGGCCGACCACGGCCATGAGAGCCAGCCCCAGGAGGAAAGTGGGGAAGGCGAGGAGGATGTCAACCACGCGCATCACCACGCCGTCGATCCATCCTCCATTATACCCCGAGACCACGCCGACGCCGGTTCCCACGGCGCCGGCCAGCAGCGCGGTGAGCAGGCTCAATCCCAGCGCGTAGCGCCCGCCGTAGAGGATGCGGCTCCACAGGTCGCGGCCCAGATCGTCGGTGCCCAGCGGGTGGCCGGGGCCGGGAGGCTGGGAGGTGGCCAGCAGGTCCACCCGGATCGGCCCGTACGGCGTCAGCAGCGGCGCAACCAGCGCCCCAACGCCGAACAGCAGGATCACCACCGTGCCCCCCACGGCGTTGCGGTGGCGCAGGAAGCGCCGCCAGGCGCCGGGACGCCGCCCCTCGCCCGCCGGCGGCTCCAGTTTCCCCATCTTCGCAGGACTCACGACACTCCGTCAGTCGTAGGTGATCCGCGGATCGATCATCACGTACAGCACATCCACCACCAGGTTCACCAGCAGGAAGATCAGGGTGACCACCAGCAGCGTGCCCTGCACCATGGGGTAGTCGCGCCGGAACATGGCGTCCACGCTCAGCCGGCCGATGCCCGGCCAGGCGAAGACGGTCTCGGTGAGAAACGCGCCGCCCAGCAGGTTGCCCATCTGCAACCCGAGGTTGGTGACCACCGGGATCAGCGCGTTGCGGAGGGCGTGCCGGTAGATGACCTGGCGGGCGGTCAGGCCTTTGGCCCGCGCGGTGCGCACGTATTCTTCACCCAGCACGTCCAGCATGGCCGCGCGGGTGAGGCGCGTGGTGCTGGCCAGCATCAGCGCGCCCAGCGTGGCGGCGGGCAGCAGCATGTGGCGCAGGCCGTCCCACGTCCAGAAGTGGCCGCCGATCCCCATGGTGGGCAGCCAGCGCAACTGCACGCCGAACAGATAGATGAGCAGGATGCCCAGCCAGAATGGTGGCATCGCCACGCCGAACACGGCGATGGCCATGCTGCCGTAGTCTACCAGGGTCTGCCGGCGCAGGGCCGCCACCACGCCCAGCGGCACCGCCACGGCCACGGCCGCCACCATGGCCACGAAGGACAGCTCCACCGTGGCGGGCAGCGTGGAGAGGATGAGGGCCATCACGCGGTCTTTGAAGTAGTAGGAATACCCCAGGTCACCCCGCACCGCCCGGCCCACGAAGATCCCGAACTGGATCGCGAGCGGTCGGTCCAGCCCCAGCTGCGCACGCACCCGCGCCACGTCCTCCGCGCCGGCATCGGCGCCCAGGATCACCCGCGCCGGATCGCCGGGCACCAGGCGCAGCAGCAGGAAAGCCACCAGCGCCACGCCCAGCGCGATGGGCAGCAGCGCCAGGAGCCTGACGAAGATGAACCGGGCCACGGGCGTGTGTGCGCGGGAGATCGTTCAGTCGGGGGAAATGAGGAGGGGGAGCGCGCGGCTCCCCCTCCGCGTAATCTACGCGCGCGCCCCGGCGGCCTGCGGCGCGCCCAGGTATTCCAGCATCTCGAACAGCTCCTGCCTGGTCTCGGGATCCAGGCGCGGGCCGGGCGCGCGCACCACGGCGGAAGCCATGGCCCCGCGCCACTTCAGGATCTCCTTGCGGATGGCCAGCCCGATCCCCGGCTGGTTCTCGAACCGGATGAGGGGCACGTACCGGTAGAAGAGATCCTTGGCGCCGCGCAGGTCGCCCTTGATGAAGCGCTCGTAGATCCCCACCAGCACCTCCGTGAACGCGAATCCGGTCATGGTGCCTGCGGCGCCCCGCCGCAGCTCCTCCAGGAAGAAGATGCCGCCCCACCCGCCGAAGATGGCGGGCTTGCGCGAGGAGAGCTTGAGGATCTGGGAGATCTTGGGCGGCGTGGGCATCTCCTCCAGCTTGATGTAAGTCGCGGAGGGAATCTCGTCGCAGATGCGCGCCAGCGTGGCGGCGGGCATCAGCACGCCGGTGTTCACCGGCTCGTCCTGCACGACGATGGGGAGGCCCGTGCGGTCGGCCACGCGCCTGTAGTAGTCCATCAGCCCCGGGGACCACGACTGTAGTCCGAAGGACGGCGCCACCATCACCGCGGCGGCGCCCGCCTTCTCCGCGTGCCGGCTCAGCGCCGCGGCCACGTCCGCGCCCGGGTGGCTGGTGCCGACCACGACGGGCACGCGGCCGTTGACCTGCTCCACCACCACCTCCGTGACGCGTTGCCGCTCCGACTCGCTGAGCTTGTGCGCCTCGCCCATGATGCCCAGGATGGTGAGGCCGTGCGCCCCACACTTCAATTGAAACTCCACCAGCCGGCGCAGGTCGGCCTCGTCGATCTTCCCGTCGTCGGCGAACGGGGTCGCCGTGATGTTAAAGACGCCTTTCAGCTCTGGCATGATCGGGTCCCCCCTTGACTGTGTGGACGCCCTTCCATGTTCGCGGCGGGCGGCCGAATTCCCCTGAATCCCGCCGAGGCTCGCCCCGGGCAGGCGGCCCTCCCTCCTCACCCTACCCTCCTTCCAGGGTGGAGGGGGTGGGTGGTGGGAGGTGCGGGGCCCCCGGAAAATGCACCGCATTCCGGGGTGCATAGGAGAGGGGTAAGAGGAATCCTAACCGGCGCGACTTCCCGCCCCCGGTACCCTGGTCGGCCGGACCACCGCCGCCCCACCCTCGATGACCTCCCCGATGAACGCGGCGGCCTGATCGCGCCACCGCGCGTCCAGCATGTAGCCGGAGTGGAACAGGAAGTTGACCGCCTGGGGCTGCCCGCTGCGGTGCGCCCGCGCGGCGACGGCACGCCACGCGCGGCGGAGTTCATCCATGGTGGCGCGCTCGTTGAACAGGCTGTGCCCGTCCAGGCTGGCCACCTCGCCGTCCCAACCCAGCGGCACCGAGAGCACCCGGCTGCGCGGGTGATCGCACGCCGCGTGCCGGTAGTCGCGCGGGCAGAGAGGCTGCGCGGTGAGGAAGTCCGCGGGCCACTCCACGGCGCGCGCGGGGTTCGCGATGCCCAGCGCCGAGGAAAAATCCACGGCAAGCCCGGCCTCCTCCAACGTCGCCACCAGATGCGTGTCGAACCCGAAGTAGCCGCCGCGGTACCCCGCCGGCGGCAGCCCGGCGTCGCGAAGCCTCCGGCACGTCGCCTGGATGACCTCCCGCATGTGCGCGGCGTCGTGCACCAGCACGCTCCCGCCCGGCAGATCTTCGTGGGGATGGACCAGCAACTCGACGCCCCGCGCCGCCGCATCGCGCCACAGTCCCAGATACGGCTCCTCCAGGAAGAGCGTCCGGTAGGTGGGACTCGTGTGGATGGTGATGGCCCCCTCGCCGCGGGCCGCGGTGTACAGCACGTCCAGCGCCGCGGCGACCTGCGCGCGGTAGGACTCAAAGTCTGCCACGTCTCTGGCGTCGCGGGTCCCCGCGATGACCTGATTGTAGCCCTCAGGGTCAGCGTCGATCACCGGGACCAGATGCGTCAACAGCTCAGGCATACCCGCTCGCCGAGGCATCGTCAGCCCTCATCGGCGACGACAGGATTCGCCAGCGTGCCGACATCCTGGATGACGATTTCTACGGTCTCGCCCGGCCGCAGGAAGCGCGGCGGCTTGCGGGCAAATCCCACGCCGCCGGGCGTGCCGGTGGCGATGATGTCGCCGGGCTCCAGCGTCATGATCTGCGACAGGAAGTGGATGGTGTAGGGGATGGTGAAGATCAGGTGGCGCGTGTTGGACGACTGCAGCGTCTCGCCGGCGACGCGGCAGTGGATGTCCAGGGCGTGGGGATCGGGGATCTCGTCACGGGTGACGAGCCAGGGACCGGTGGGGGCAAAGGTATCGAACGCCTTGCCGGCCAGCCACTGGCTGGTGCGCATCTGGTAATCCCGCCCGCTCACGTCGTTGAAGCACGTGTACCCGGCCACGTGGTCGTAGGCGCGGTCCTCTGGCACCTCCTTGCCGCGCCGGCCGATCACCACGGCCAGTTCCGCCTCGTAGTCCACCTGGCTGGTGGCGCGCGGGATGCGGATGGGTTCGCCGGGCCCGATGAGCGCGTTGCTGAACTTAGAGAAGAGGATGGGCACGGCCGGGATGGCCATGCCGGTCTCCTCGGCGTGGTCGCGGTAGTTGAGGCCCAGGCAGATGATCTTGCGCGGGTTGGGCACCGGCGCTCGCAGCGCGACCTCACCCAGGTCGTGGAGGAGCCCGGCCCTCCTGGTGCCGGCGCCGTCGCGCTTCGCCTCCGCCTCGGCGAACCGCAGCGCCTCGGCCGCCGCGGCCATCGCCGGCGCCTCGCCGTCCAGCAGTCCCACCATGTCCGCCGGCACCGCGGCCGCGGCCCGGGCCTCCGGGCGCGTCGTGCCCCGCGAGCGCAGCAGCGCCGTGTAGGCGGCGTTCAGGTCCACCACCGCGTCGTGCGAGATCGCGCCGAGCCGCGACTGCCCGCGGACGGCGAAAGTCACCAGGCGCATTCCCCACTCCTCCTCGCATCGGATGGTAAGCTAGCCAGTAAGGTCGGGTGGAATGGCTTTACGCCATTCCACCCTTCACGATGTCTCCGGACGGGGGCGACTCTTCGTCGCCCCAATCACCGGCACGTTCCACTTTCTACAAGGTGTTCTGGTCCTACCGCGCGGCACGTTCAACGTCCGTGCAAGGTACGCCACTCTGCCGCGCTCACCGACTCACGGCGCACCACCATCGCGGCGCACCCGCGATACTGGGGACTCTACCATACTGGTG
>JACQTN010000224.1 GCA_016210785.1 Armatimonadota bacterium | reverse complement strand
GGGACCTGGGCTACGAGATCCGCGTGACGCCCAAGGGCACGCTGCCGTTTGCAACGGAACTGCTGCTGCCGGGTTCGGACGCGATGGCCGCGGAGATCGCTCGCGTGCCGGAGGTGCAGTGGGCGGCGCCGTTGCTGGGGACCAACCTGTACGTACAGCGCGGGAGCGGGCCGCTGCGGGCAGCGTTCACGCTGGGCCTGCCCGCGCAGCCCCTGAGGCTCTTCACGGTCCACGAAGGCGCCGCACCACCGTCGGCGCAGGGCGTGATCATCAACCGGCCGATGGCGGCCGATCTCGGCGCGCGGACGGGCGACCGGGTGTGGATGAGCCCGACCGCGGACCCGTCGGTGGGAGCGCTGGTGGGCGGGCGCGCCTTCACCGTGGAAGGGATCGCGGACTTCATCTTCGACCTGGCGGGACAGCGCACCATGGGCCTGGCCGTCGCCTCCATGCGCGACCTGCTGGACCTGCGCGGAGGCGAGGCGTCCTTCCTGCTGGTCAAGGTCCGGCGCCCCGAGACCGCCACCGCCGTCGCCGCGGGCATCGCCCGCCGCTTCCCCGGCGTGGAAGCGTACTCGCTGGAGACGCTCATCGCCGCCACGCGCCCCCAGCTCACCTACTTCAACCACTTCGCGGTGATCCTGGGCGCGGTCAGCCTGCTGGTCACCTTCCTCCTCATCGCGGCCATCCTCACGCTGTCGCTGAGCGAGCGACTGGGCGAGATCGCCGTGCTGCGGGCGATCGGCGTGCGGCGCGGGCGCATCGTGGCCATCGTCCTGCTGGAGGGCGCGGCCATCGCGGTCCTCAGCCTTCCGCTGGCGCTGCTGCTGGGCATGGCGGTGGCGGACCGGCTGGACGCCATCCTCCGCGCGGCGCCGGCGCTGCCCACCGGTCTCCACTTCTTCGTGTTGACCCCGGCCGCGGTCGCCCGCACCGTCGCGCTGCTGCTGGTGACCGGCACGCTGGCGGCGGGCTATCCCGGTTGGGTCGCCGGGCGGCTTCCCATCGCCGCCACGCTGCACCGGGAGATTGTGTGATGCCGCGGGGCGGTCGCATGATGGGGACAGGCGATCGCGTGATGGCGCCGGTGGTGGCGGCCCGCGGAGTCCACAAGGAGTATCGCCTGGACGGCACCGCCGTGCACGCGCTGCGCGGCGTGACCCTGGAGGTAGACGAAGGGGAGTTCGTCGGCGTCGTGGGACCGTCGGGCTGCGGCAAAACCACGCTCCTGCATCTGCTGGGCGGCGTGGACCTCCCCACCTCGGGCGAGGTGGCCCTGCTCGGGGAGATCACGGCGCGCCTGAGCGACGCGCGACTCGCGCGCCTGCGGCTGCACCGGGTGGGGTTCATCTTCCAGCGCTTCTTCCTGCTGCCCATGCTCACGGCGGAAGAAAACGTCATGGTCCCCATGATGGAAGCCGGCGTGCCGGAGGCGGAGCGGCGCCGGCGCGCGCGGGAGCTGCTCGCGTACGTGGGGCTGGAGCACCGCGCCCGGCACATCCCCGGCCGCCTGAGCGGCGGGGAGGCGCAGCGGGTCGCCATCGCCCGCGCGCTGGCCAACCAGCCGCGGCTGTTGCTGGCCGACGAGCCCACGGGCGAACTGGACGCCGCCACCGGCGCGGAGATCGGACGCCTCCTGCAGCGGCTGAATCGGGAGGAGGGCACCGCGATCGTGCTGGTGACGCACAACGCCGAGCTGGCCGCGCTGTGCGGACAGGTGCACCGGATGCGCGATGGGATCTTTGTGGAGTAGCGACACCATGGCGCCCCGCGCCCAGTCCTTTGCTCGTGCTGAGCGTGCCTGCCCTGAAGATGGTCGAAGGGTCGTAGCACGCGGCCGGCGTGAGGCTGCACCCCTCGACATGCTCAGGGCGAACGGTCAGATGGTGCGACCATGACCCCTCTGTCGCGGCTCCTGGCCTGGCGCAGCCTCGCGGCGCGGCCGCGGCGGGCGCTGCTCCTCCTGCTCGGGTACGGGCTCGGCGTGGGGGTGATGATCGCGCTGCTCGCCGTGGGCGAAGCGCTGCTGTGGCAGGCGCAGGACAAGGACCTGGTGACGGGCGGCGACCTGGTGTTGCTGCCGGAGGGACTCGACCCGGAGGTTCTCAAGGTGGGCGGCGTCACCGCCATGTACCTGACGATCCCGCAGGCGCGGTATCTCACACGGCAGGTCCTGGAAGGTCCGCGGCTCGGTGGCGAGATCGCGGCGGCTTCGCCGCAGATCGAGAACAAGGCGATCTACCTGCGTCACCGCGGCGCCACTCACCTGGTCATCGCATCGGCTGGCATCCCCAGCCGGGAACGCGCGGCGGGCGCCGCGGGCGCTCCGAGGCTCCTCGCGTGGCGCGACTCGGAGGCGGACCGGCGCTGGGTAGCGCCGGCGGCGGATGCGCTCTACCGGGAGATCGACCGTTTTCACCTCCCCTCCCCCGAATTGCCGGCGAAGGACTGGGCGGAGTGGCACTACTTCAACATCGCCGACGACGCGTCGGGGGTGTACGCGTACATCTCGTTCATCGTCGCGGGTGACCTCCGGGCGGGGACGGCGAAGGGGCACGTCGGCGTCACCCTGGTCAGGCCCTCCGACTCCACCCTGACCCCCCTGAATTCTCCACAAGGCCCCGCGCGGCAATCCAAAGATCTTCGGAGATTTCAAGGGGGGCCCGCTCAGGGCAGGCCGGGCGCGGCGCCGGTGCGCGTGTCGGAGTCATTTCCCATCACGGCCGCCGCGATCCCGCTCGACCGGCCCGACCTGGCCATCGGTCCCCACAGCGTGACCTTCGACGGCCAGAGATACGTGGTGCGGTTGCGGAGCGCGAAACTGGCCGGCGACTTGATCTTCCGGCCGGTGCCGCACCTGTACTTCCCGCCGGTAGCCTGGCGCGCGGGCAAGACTTTCGAATCCGGATACGTGGTGCCGGCGCTGCGGGCGGACGCCGCGGGCAACCTCCGGGTGGGGGACACGGCGGTCACTTTCGCGCGGGCCGCGGGATACCACGATCACAACTGGGGCGTGTGGCGGGGCGTGTCGTGGGAGTGGGGACAGGCTTCCAGTCCCGAGTACGCGCTGCTGTTTGGCCTGGTCCGCGGACCCGACGACGGCGCCGGCGCGGCCAGACAGTCAAACGAACCGCAGACCCGTGGCGCGCCGCGAGGCGGCACTCAGGCGAGCGGTGCGCAGGCGGCAGGCCGGCGGTCCGGCGCGCTCTTTGTGTCGCTCTACGCCCACGGCGCGCGCGCGCCGCGCGGGGGATTGCTCACGTCGGGACGCGCGACCGAGATCAACCACGAGGCCTTTCGTCCTCCCCTGGCGGTGGAAGGCGGGCACGTGCGGGTGCCCGGCCGCATCATCTTCCTGGCGAGCAACGGCCCGCAAGAATGGCTGCGGGTCACCATCGAGGTTACGGATGTCGTGGCGACCCCGGTGCAGGAGTCGGTCCCCGAGTCGGTCAGACAGCCCACCCGAGGGATTCCGACAGCGAATTCCCGGGGGCCCCGGGCCCGGCGGGCCGGCGCGGCGTTCCTCCAGATGCGCGGGCGCTATCGGGTGGAGGGTCGCGTGGAGGACCGCGAGGTGCGCTTTGCGGCGTGGGGATTCGCGGAGACTTTCGTGCCGGTGCGATGAAAGCAGGGTGGACGAGACCTGGTCGGGGCTGACGTTCGTGCGGCGGGTCAAGGACCGGGCACGGGGCCGGTGAGTGGCGGGCCGCGCCCCGCGGGCGCACGCGGTGCTGTGAGAGAAGGAGGGTGTCACCGCGTCCACCGACTCCTGGTTTCTGGGACAGGGCCGCCCCGGGGAATCCTCTCCTTCCTCCTGTCACTCTTTCCTCCCGGCACGCGACCCGCTGGTATCCTCACGTCGCCCTCCCCCTGGGAGGAGCGGTCAAAGCCGTGAAAACGACGCCGCTGATGGCCATCGAGGAAGGCATCAAAGCCATGCGTAAGGCTGCGGGAACGGATTACAAGCCCCCGGCGGCTAGGCGGGCGGCGTGACATCGGGCGGGCGCGGGCCGGCTGCCCGCGTCCGTCTGCGCTTATTCCAGGACCGGGGGAACGGAGGCTGTCAGGACGCCGATGGCGGACCGCCCCGCTTCCAGTGCCGGAACACCATGAGAAGCTCGTCCCTGGCCTGCGGGGGCACCGACGCCTCGGTGAGCCTGCCGAGCGTGCGGATCATCTGCCGAAACTGCTCCAGGTAGGTCCGGCACCCGGAGCAAATCGCGAGATGGGCGTCGAAACGCGCCCGCTCTTCCGGCGACAGCATCCCCTCCAGGTACTCGGTCACGAGTTCCACCAGTTCCTGGCAGGTGAGCTCGTTAGAGGTCGTCATCCCGCGTCTACTCTCCGCTCAGGTATCGTTCCAGTGCACTCCGCACCCGGGACCGCGCTCTGTGGAGGAGCACCCTCTGATTGGTCTCGGTGACCCCGAGCAGGCCGCAGACTTCGTCTGAAGTCCACCCCTCGACGTCCCGCAGCGTAATCACCTGTCGCTGGGTCGGCGGCAGCGTTGCAATCACCGTATGAATGTACGCCACCGTCTCACGGGAGACAAAGCGCTCTTCCACCGTCTCATCCCAGCGGCGCGGCGGATGGGCCCAGTGGCCCGCCCACCGGTGATCGCCGGGGAGGAATCGCTCCGGATCGACAGACGGGGATGCGTCCTCGGTCTCGGGAGCCCCCAGCGAGGAAAGCGGCACGGTGCGCCGTTCCCGCTCACCCCGCGTC
>JACQTN010000223.1 GCA_016210785.1 Armatimonadota bacterium | reverse complement strand
GACGCTGGACTTCGGCCTCACGGTGCGTTCTTCGATGATCGCCATCGACACCATCGGCGCCGGCGGCGGAAGCCTGGCGTGGATCGACCGGGGCGGTTTTCTTCACGTGGGTCCTCAGAGCGCAGGGGCCGTGCCGGGTCCCGCGTGCTACGGGCTGGACGGCGAGCGGCCCACGGTGACCGATGCCCACGTCGTGCTGGGACATATCGATGCGGCGCGTCCCATCGGCGACCGTGCCGCCGGGCTGGACGTGGAGGCGGCGCGGGCAGCGATCGCCCGCGAGATCGCGGGGCCGCTGGGGCTCACCGTGGAGCAGGCGGCCGCGGCCATCGTGGAGGTGACCAACAGCAAGCTGGCCGGGTCGCTGCGCCTGGTCTCCGTCGAACGCGGCCACGACCCGCGCGACTTTACCTTCCTGCCCTTCGGCGGCGGGGGACCGCTGCACGCCGCGGCGCTGATGCGCGACGTGGGTATCGGGCGGGCGCTGGTGCCGTATCATCCCGGCCTGCTTTCCGCGCTGGGGTGTGCGGTGGCAGACGTGCGGCACGACTTCGTGCGCACGGTGGACGTGCGGGTGCGCGACCTGGACCCGGAGCGGTTGACAGCGGTGCTGGCGGAGCACGACGCGCGCGGCAATGAGATGCTGCGTGAGGAAGGAGTGCCGTTGCACTCGGTGTCGGTCATCCACGAGGCGGACATGTCCTACGAGGGGCAGAGTCACTTCGTGGGCGTGGCGCTGCGGGGCGCGACGCCGGCGGAGGTGCAGGCCGCGTTTGACGAGGCTTACCGGCGCGAGTTCCGCCGGACTCTGCAGGGCATCCCGGCTCGCCTGGTCACGGTGCGCAGCGCGATCATCGGGATCCGGCAGGAGGCGGCGCTGGAACCCATGCTCCCGGCGCCCGGAGGCGATGACGCGGGGGCGGCGCGGCGTCCGGCCCGCCGCGCCTTCTTCGACGGGCAATTTGTGGAGACCTCAGTGTACGACCGGACGGGGTTGCCCGTGGGCGCGCGCCTGGCCGGCCCCGCCGTCATCGAGCAGCCGGACGCCACCATCATCGTGGAGCCCGGCATGGCCGCGGAGGTGGACGGCGGACGTAACCTGAGGCTCACGTTCATCTGAGGTGAGATCGAGTCTGTTCGCCCTGAGCGCGTCGAAGGGCGCAGCGCGGCGGACGGAATGAAGAAGGGGACCCACCATGCAGACTATCCGTGGCCGCGCATGGAAGTTCGGCCACAACATCAACACCGACCTGATCGTGCCGGCGCGCTTCCTCCACCTGCCGTACGAGGAGCTGGGCCCGCACGCGCTGGCCGGTGTCGATCCCGACTTCGCGAACAAGGTGAAGCCCGGCGATCTGGTCGTGGCCGGCGACAACTTCGGCGGGGGTAGCAGCCGCGAGGCGGCGCCCATCGCGCTGAAGCGGGCGGGCGTCGGCGCGGTGATTGCCACCTACTTCGCGCGCATCTTCTTCCGCAACGCCATCAACGTGGGGCTCGCCGTCCTGGAGTGCCCACAGGCGCGCCGCATCCGGGAAGGCGACGAACTCGAGGTGGAAGTGCTGGCAGGCACGATCCGGAACCTCACCTGCGGGGAGACCTACGAGGCGACAAAATTCCCGCGGGAGGTTCTGGCCATCGTTGAGGCGGGCGGCCTGCTGCCTTACCTCAGGCAGACGCTCGGCGTGCCCCCACGGGAGTAGCCCCTGTTCCTCTATCTTATGACAGCGCCCCTCCTACCTCCCCTTCTCCGTCCACGCAAACCGCGCCGGGAAGTTCCCTGCGCGGTGGATCTCCACCCCGTGCACGGAGGCCTGCATGACCACGCTGTACACGATGTCGAAGAGGATGATGAACGGCGCGTCCCTGTGCACGATCCGCGCCATCTCCTGGTAGAGGCCCAGGCGCGTCGGGTTGTCGGTGGCGACGTTGGCCTTCTCCAGAATCTGGTCGAGCTGCGGGTTGCAGTAGAACATGCGGTTGAAGCGCGCCGGCGGCCACGCCTTGCAGCTCAAGAGCAGGTTGAACAGGTAGTCGGCATCCCCGTTGAAGGTGCCCACGGTCAGGTTGAGGATGTCGTAGTCCGCCCGCTCCGGTGGCTGCGTGACCGTCCGGAGGAAGATGGCGCCTTCCAGGACGTCGATGCGCAGGTCGATGCCGATGGCCTTCAACTGCGCCTGGAGTGTCTCCGCGATCTGGATGTCACCCTTCACCGCGCCGCGGCGGGTGACCAGCCGCAGGCGCAGGGCGCGGCCATCGCGCTCCACGAGCCCGCCGGGGCCCGGCCGCCAACCCGCCTCGGCCAGCAGCGCTCGGGCGCGCGCCGGATCATACGAGTACGTGCCGACCGGCGCGTAGCCAAAGATGCCGGAAGTCAACCCCGGGGCATCGGAGACGCGCGCACCGACCCCGAGGAAAATGGTGTCCACCATCGCCTTGCGGTCGATGGCGTGGTTGATGGCCTGGCGCACCCGGCGGTCGTTGAGGATGCCGCGGCGCTCGTGGTTGTTCATGGGCATGTAGTACTGCCCCCACGCCGGGGCCGAGGTGACGCGGTACTTGGGGTTGCTTTGCATCCGCTGGATGTCCACCTCGGAGAGGTGGAGCGCGATGTCCACCTCGCCGGCTTCCAGGGCCTGCGCGCGCACGGCGATGTCCGGAATCGTGCGCAGCACGATCTCATCCACGTACGGCAGTCCCGGACGCCAGTAGTCGGGGTTGCGCTTGAAGCGCAGGAACTGCCCCTTGCGCCACTCCGCCAGGGTGAACGGACCCGTGCCCACGGGGTTGACCGCGATGTCCTTCCCGTACTTCCGGAAGGCCGTGGGGCTCATCATGGCCAGCGGCTTCAGAGAGAGGGTGGCCATCAGGTGCAGGGCGGGGTGCTTCAGGTTCAGGCGCAGCGTCATGTCGTTGACCACGTCGATGGAGTCGATGGACGTGATCAGGTCGTGGAACGGCAGCTTCTCCTTCAGCTTGCGCTCCAGGTTCCACTTGGCGGCCTCGGCGTTGAAGGGCGTGCCGTCACTGAACTTGACGCCGGGCTGGAGGTTGAGCGTGACCGTCTTGCCGCTGTTGGTCACCCGCCACGACCGGGCCAGCCACGGGATCACGCGGCCCTGGTCATCCCGGTCGGTGAGTGTCTCGTAGATGTACTGGTTGGCCTCGACGATCCAGCTGTGGGGCAGGGCATGGACGTCCAGTGTGCTGGTTTCCACCGACATGGCGATGACCAGCCGCCCGCCCCGTTGAGGCTGCGCGGGCGCCGGCGCGCCCGTCGCCACCCCACCCCAGAAATTCGGACGGCGAATTTCCGGGGGCCCCGGGGCTATGCCGGCCAGCAGGACCGCCAGTGCCATCAGGGCCACAAGCCGTAGTCTCATGTCTATCCCTCCACGTATGCAGCGGCGGGGACCGGTCAGGTCCCCGCCGCGCCTGCCCCGCAGGCTAGGCCGCCATCGCCGCCGTGATGGATTCCCGGTAGATGGACACGATCCGTTCGATCTGCTCCTCCGTCGTCACCAGCGGCGGCGCGATGCAGATGGTGTCGCCGATGGGGGACTCCCCCGTCTTGACGCCGGCGCGGATGCGGCCGAACAGCTGGCGCTTGCGCGCCTCCCGCAGGACCTTCCCGCCCAGGCCCACCGCGGGCGCCTTCGTCTTCCTGTCCTCCACCAGTTCCACGCCGCACATCAGACCCATCCCGCGCACGTCGCCCACGCAGGGCAGGTCGCGCAGCGTTTCCAGCCCGGTCAGCAGCCGCTTCCCCAGCACGCCGGCGCGCTCCACGAGCCCTTCCTTCTCGATGATCTCCAAATTCCTGACGCCGACGGCGCAGCAGGTGGCGTGCCCGGAGTAGGTGGCGGCGTGCATGTACCGCATGTCCAGCGGCGCCTCCACGATGGTGCCGTGGATGCGGCTGTTGACGATGATGCCCCCCAGCGGCAGGTAGGCGCTCGTCACGCCCTTGGCGAAGGCCACCATGTCCGGCTGCACGCCCCAGTGGCCCAGGGCGAACCAGCGGCCCGTGCGCCCGAACCCGGTGATGACCTCGTCGGCGATGAACAGAACTTCATGCCTGTCACAGATCTCCCGCACCCGCGGGAAGTAGGAGGGCGGCGGGGGGATGACGCCGCCCGCGCCCATCACGGGTTCGGCGATGAAGGCCGCCACCGTGTCCGGTCCCTCCCGCAGGATGGCCTGCTCCAGAGCCTCGGCGGCCTGCAGGCCCGCGTCGCCGTTGTGGGCGTCGCCCGCCGGCGGCCGGTAGGGATAGGGGGCTGGTACGTGGACGATGTTCGGCATCCCCGGCGCGAACATCTTGGAGAAGATCGGCATGCCGGTGGCGGTCATGGTGGCCATGGAGACGCCGTGGTAGGCGTGGATGCGCGAGATGAACTTGACCTTGTTGGGTTTGCCCTGGACCTTCCAGAAGTACCGGGCGGTCTTGAAGGCGGCCTCGTTGGCCTCGGCGCCGCTCGTGGTAAAGTAGACGCCGGACATGCTGGGGTAGGAGATCTTGACGAGCCGGGCCGCCAGCTCGATGGCAGGCGGGTTGGTGGCGCCGGCGTAGTTGGTGGCGTAGGCCATCCTGCTCATCTGCTCGGCGGCGGCCTCGGCCAGCTCGGCGCGGCCGTGGCCGGCGTTGACGTTCCACAGGCAGGAGAGGCTGTCGATGTACTCCTTGCCGTCGATGCTCTTGAGGATGGCGCCCTTGCCTTCCACGAAGACCACCGGGTCCTGGGTGTCGGACGGGTGGTGTAGGGGATGGATCAGGTGTCGTCGATCCTCGGCGAGAAGATCGGCGGGATTGCGGCTGGTCATGGTCCATCACGCTCCTTGTGGGATGAGTATTGCTTCTGGATGGGGGGAAGGCTTTCCTGCCCGGAGGAGGACGCCGTGATGGCGGGCGATCGCATGGGAGATCTCAGAGAGGATGCGGCCCGGTTCTACGATCTGAATCCCCACGTGCCGCGGGACATGAAGTTCTACCGCGGGCTGATCCCGTCGCCCGATGCCCGGGTGCTCGAACTGGGCTGCGGGACGGGCCGGATCCTGGTGCCGCTGGCGGCTCACTGCGGGTACATTCGCGGGATCGACATCTCGGACAGCATGATCGCCGTCTGCCGGCGGAAGTTGACAGACCACGGGATTCCTCCGGCCCGGGCCGCCGTTGAGATCGGCGACATCACCGCCTTCCAGCTCGACAGAGCCTTTAACTTGATCATCGCGCCGTTCAGGGTGTTCCAGGTGCTGGTGGACGACGCGCAGGTGGAAGGATTCTTCCGGTGCGTCCGTGCCCATCTCGCACCTCGGGCTACGTGCGTCCTCAATGTCTTCAACCCGCTGTTCGGCCGCGAGGAGATGGCCGCGAAGTGGCCGCGCGACGAAGAGACCCTGGTGTGGGAGGTTCCGGTAGAGGGCGGGTGCGTGACCTGCCACGACGTGCGGCGGCGCCTCGATTCCCTCCGGCAGGTGATCTACCCAGAACTGGTCTACCGGCGATACGGCGCGCGGGGGCTGGAGGAAGAGGTCGTACTCCCCCTGGCCATGCGCTACTACTACCCGGAGCAGTTTGAAGCGCTGGTCGCCGGACATGGGTTCCGGATCGTCAGGCGGTGGGGCGGATACGCGGGGGAGGCGTACGGCGAGGGGCCGGAGCTGGTGCTGCAGTTCGG
>JACQTN010000215.1 GCA_016210785.1 Armatimonadota bacterium | reverse complement strand
GCGTGGTGATGCGCACGTCGCCGCGCCCGAACCCGCTGGAGAAGGGATGGGCGGAGCGGTCCAGCCGGCCGCACCCGAGATCGTAGCCGAAGTCCGCAGCGACGGCCAGCCCGAACTGGCGCTGCTTCCCCTCGTCGTACTCCGCGGTGAGAAAACCGGCCTCCACGGGGCGCCCGCGCTCCGCGATGGCCCGCACCAGGGGGACCGTGGCGTCGCGCAGTGTGCTGAACAGTGCCGCCACCGCGGCGGAGGTCATCTCCGGCTCGTACTGGTCCAGCAACGCGTCGTAGGGATGGTCCCGGTACCCCAGGTAGTCGGCCGTGCGCCGGGCGAAGTCAAACATCTGCCGCAGGTACGGCCAGAAGGAGGTGAAGTCGTTGTCCTGGCGCGCCTGCTGCCAGACCTGCGTGCTCAGGGACCGGGCCCGCGCCCGCTCCGCCACGAAGTCGGGCGGCAGCTTCCGGGCGCGGTCGTAGTCCCGCCGCGTCATCCGGATGAGGGCCGCCTCGTCGGAGTCGGGGTCGAGCCCGGACAGCTCCGCTTCCGCCGCGGCCAGCAGATCTCCCATCGAGGCGGACGTGAACATCTCGTGGGCGATGCGATTGAGCGTGCCCAGTTGCTCGGCGCGGCCCACGGCGCCGCCCGGCGGCATGTAGGTCTCCTGGTCCCATCCCAGCACCGCGGCCGCGGCGCGCAGATCCACGATCGTGGCGAGATGGGTCTTCAGGCGTTCGACGGCGTCGGACATGTGACGGCTCCTGAGTCTTCGCATGGCGCGGCCATGCCGGCATACCCCCTGTCCCCCATGGTATCGGCATGGTCCACCTGAAGCTGGAACAGCGCCATCTCCACGGCGGACCGGAAGCCGTGAGTGCAGGGAGGGCGGGAACACCTGTGGTACTTCTCTATGGTACGCCATGGCGGCAGGCTCCACGCACCCCGCCCAGAGAAGCCGTCACGCCCGCGAGGAGGGATGGTCATGCGCGCTCGATCCGGCCGGATCCTGGCAGCAGTCCTGGCGGCGGCCGTGGTACTCGCCCTGCAGGGCGGGCTCCAGGCCCAGCAGGCCCGGGACACGCTCATCCTGGAACTCCGCAGCGACATCCGGACGTACAACATCGCGCTGCGGTTCGACGTCTCCTGGTTCCCGTCCACGCTGTACTTCAACCGCCTGGTGGCCATGGACTACGGTCCCGAGTTCAAGGTGCGGCCCGACCTGGCCCGCAAGTGGGAGGTCTCGCCCGACGGCCGCACCTACACCTTCCACCTGGCCCGCAATGTGAAGTGGCACGACGGGAAGCCCTTCACCTCCGCGGACGTGAAGTACACGCTGGAGGGCATCCGGCAGTTCAGGGGCCAGGCTTACCTGTTGACCACGTCGATCGAGCGGATCGAGACCCCCGACCCCTACACGGTGAAGATCACCACCAGGAAGGTGGACTCCTCCTTCCTGGCGCAGATGGCGGTCTACCCGCGGACGCCGATCCTGCCCAGGCACCTGTACGAGGGCACCGACTGGAACACCAACCCGCTCAACATGAAGCCGGTGGGCACGGGGCCGTTCAAGTTCGAGCGCCACGTGCAGGGGCAGACCATCTCCTTCGTCCGCAACGACGAGTACTTCAAGGGGACGCCCTACCTGCGGCGCGTCGTCTTCCGGATCATCCCCGACAACAACGTGGCCATCGCCGCCCTGAAGTCGGGCGAGATCCACGCCTTCACCTTCCCGCCCGAGCAGCGCGGCCCGCTGACGCTGATCAGGGAACTGGACACCCACCCCAACCTCCGGGTCGTCGCCTATCCCAGCCCGATGGTCTTCTACCTGGCCTTCAACGTCCAGAAGCCGCCGTACAACGACCAGTCGGTGCGGAAGGCCGTCGCCATGGCCATCGACCGGGAGGACGTCAACCGCCGCATCACCCAGGGGATCTGCAAACCGGCGGTGGGGACGTACACCCAGGCCGTGCCGTGGGCCTTCGATCAGGACGCTCGCCTCCCCAACTATAACGTGCGCGAGGCGGAGGCACTGCTGGATCGGGCCGGGCACCCGCGGGCGGGCGGCGGCGTGCGCTTCAAGATGGACTTGTGGGTCTCGCGCGGCACCGAGATCGATACCGCGCAGGTGGTCCGCGAGCACCTCCGGCGCGTGGGCATCGACATGAACATCAACCTCCTGGAGGACGCCCTCATGCGGCAGACGCTGCCGCAGCTGCGCCACGACGCGTACATCTTCGGCAACTGGTGGGGGCCAGACCCCGATGAGTGGGCCACCTATACCGTGACCGACCAGCTCTGGAGCAAGCCCATGGGCTACAGCAACCCCAAGGTGGACGATCTCTTTGCCCAGGCGCGGGAGAGCCAGGACCTGCAGGTCCGCCGGCGGGCGTACGTGACGATCCAGCGCATCATGCTCACCGAGATGCCGCGCGTCCCGCTGTTCGAGTCCTGCCCGTACTCCTTCGCCCACCGCAAGGAGTGGACGGGGTGGTTCACCGACGCGCCGTATTCCTACCGGCTCGACCTGTCGCGCGTCCGGCCGGTGGGCCAGTAGCCCCCGTGCCGCGCTGAAGTCCGCATGACGCCCGGATGAAGATCGCGTCCGTCGAGGCGATCCCGGTCAGGCTGCCGTGGCGCCGCGCCTACGGCACGGCCCACGGCGCCTACCCGGGCGAGCGCGCGGTGGTGCGCATCCGCAGCGACGACGGTCTGCAGGGAGTCGCGGAGGGCATGACCTCGCCGCACTACGGCGAGACCGCGGCGACGGTGACCAGCATCATCCGCAGCCACCTGGCGCCGGCCATCGTGGGGAAAGATCCCCGCGCCGTGGAGCACCACGTCCGCGCCATGGATCGCGCCGTCGCCGGGCACACCATGGCCAAGGCGGCGGTGGACGTGGCACTGCACGACCTGGTGGGGCGGGCGCTGGATCTTCCCGTGTGCGTGCTGCTGGGCGGGGCGCCGCCGGAGGAGATCGACCTGGCCTGGCCCATCGGGATGGCCGCTCCGGAGGTGATGGCGGAAGAGGCTCAGCAGATGGTGGAGCGTGGATACCGCTCCCTGAAGATGAAGATCGGCGGCCGCGACCCGGCGCTGGACCTGGAGGCCGTGGCCCGCGTCCGGCAGGCGGTGGGGCCGGGCGTCCCCATCCGCGTGGACGCCAACGGCGAGTACGCCGGGAAGCTGACGGTCCTGCGGGCGATGGAGGCATACGACCTGGAGATCATCGAGCAGCCCGTGCCCGCGGCGGATCTGGAGGGGCTGGCCGCGTACGCCGCGGCGCTGGACACGCCGGTGATGGTGGATGAGAGCGTCACCTCTCCCGGAGCAGTCGTGGAGGTGATCCGGCGCCGCGCCGCGGACGTGGTGAAGACGCAGGTCCGCCACCAGGGTGGCTTCCGCAAGTGCCGCGCCGTCGCCGCGCTGGTGGAGGCGGCCGGGCTGCAGCTCTACTCGGAGGGCCCGATCGAGACCAGCCTGGGCACCGCGGCCAGCGCGCATCTGATCGCGGCGCTGCCGTCGCTCGAACGAACTTTCCGGCCGCTGCTGGGGATGGGCATCGACCTCTTCGAGGTGGACCTGGGCGTTGAGCCGCTGCGCGTCCATCGCGGGGTGCTGCGGATGCCCGCCGGCCCGGGGCTGGGCGTGGATCTGGACGAGAAGGCGCTGGCGCGGGTGCGGATTGACTGAGACACGGCGCACGGTGTGTTGAGGAGGACCGATGAGCGGTCCACGCTGGATGAGGGAGCGGATCGAGGTCGGCGCGCTGGCCGCGGGCGGCGCGTTGTTCCTGACCGTTCACGTGCTGGAGTCCCCTGAGCCCGGCCCGCGCCTGGGCCTGGTGGCGACCCTCCACGGCAACGAGACCATCGGCGCCCAGGTCATCGCCGAGGTGCTGAGGGACCTGGCCGGCGGCGAGCGCTGGCGGGGTGCGGTCGTCGCCATCCCGGTGGCCAATCCGCCGGCGTTCGAGGCGCTCACGCGCCACACGCCGCTCGACATGCTGAATCTCAACCGCGTCTTTCCTGGCACGATGGACGGGTGGGCGTCGGAGCAACTCGCCCACGCCATCTGGACGCGGCTGCACGGCGCCGTCGACACCATTGTCGACCTGCACGGCGCGGACGGATTCACGGTCAACGACTACATCTTCCTGCCGCAGCCGCGCAGCCCGGCCCACCTGCGCGCCCGCGCCCTGGCCCTGGTCTTCGGCCAGGTCTGGATGTACGAGGCGCCCGACACGCCGGGGTCGCTCACGGCGTGCGCGCTCGCCGCCGGCATCCCTGCCATCGTCCCCGAGATCGGCACCGACATGTGGCGGGCGAGCGAGTTCGTGGCGCTGGGGGCGCGGGGCGTGCGCAACGTGATGAGACTGCTGGGCATGATGGAGGGTGCACCGGAGGTTCCGCTCCGGCAGTACATCGTCCGTGACCGCGTGACCCTGCGCACGCGGCACGGAGGACTGTTCCTGCCGGTGCACGGCATGGAGTCGCTGGGGACGGAGGTGGAGGGAGGGACGCGGCTGGGCGCGGTGGGGGACCCGCAGACCTTCGAGGAGCGGGAGGTCCTGGAGGCGCCCTACGGCCGGACCGTCATCATGCTGGCGCGGGGCCGGTCGCGCGTCCATCCCGGGGACTACGGCTACATCTGCGGGAACGCAGGGACGGCACAACCGTACGTGGGCGAGGGAGGGACGGCCTGATGGACGTGAGGATCTTCGGACGCAACATCGCGGCGGGCGAGCGGGCGCAGTTCCGGGTGAAGGTGGCGGAGCAGAATGACGGCAGCGATGTCACCATCCCGGTGATCGGGGTGCGCGGGACCCGGGACGGCCCGGTGTTGGCCCTGACGGGCGCCATCCACGGCGATGAGTACGCGGGCTGGAACGTCATGCGCACGCTGCTGCCCGCCATCGAGCCCCGCCGGCTGCGCGGGACGGTCGTGGCGCTGCCCATCACCAATCCCTTCGCCTTCTACGGCGAGTCGCGGGTCAACAAGCTCGACTACGAGTTCCTCAATCTCAACCGCATCTGGCCCGGCGACCCCAACGGGTTCCTGAGCCAGGTGATGGCCCACCGCATCTTCGACGGCTGCCTGCGCCACGCCAGCTACATCATCGACTACCACGAGGGCGGGCGCGACTTCCTGGCCCGCTACCTGATGATCGGCGGCGCCGAGGCCGTGCGGCAGAAGGTGTACGCGCAGCAGGAGCGCATGGCCCGCTGGTTTGGGCAAGGCATCCCCATCCGCGACATCACCCTCACCGAGGAGATGGTCCGCATGGGGCGGTGGGGCACCCTCGGCGAGGCCGCGGGCCTGCTGGGGATTCCCACGCTGGTGCCGGAGCTGGGCGGCGGTGGCCGCATCTGGGACCACTTCCTCCAGGACGGCGTGAGGGGGACCCGCAACGTGATGATCGGCCTGGAGATGATCGACGGCCCGATGGAGGGGACCGACCAACCCCAGCACGTGGCCCGCACGGGCCAGTGGGCGCGCCCGGCGCACGGCGGGTTTGTGATCAACCGCGTGGAGCTAGGCGACGTGGTGGAGGAGGCCGGCATCCTGGGCGAGGTGCTGGACCCGTACGGGCAGGTGGTCGAGACTCTCCGCGCGCCCTTCAAGTCCGTCATCCTGGACACGCGCTTCACCACCGCCGTGCATCCGGGCGACTGGACGTTCAGTTGCGGGCGCATCGGTTAGGACCTGGCCGGGACACCCCGGGACGGTCCGCGCGCGCTCCAGGGAAGACGCCGTGACGCTCCTCCGGTACGTGGCCGTCCGGCTGCTGCTGAGCATCCCGGTGATCCTGGGGATCCTGCTGCTCAACTTCTTCCTGATCCACCTGGCCCCTGGCGACCCCGCGGAGATCCTGGCTGGCGAGTTTGCCTCGAAGGAAGCCATCCAGGCCATCAGGACGCGCTACGGACTCGATCAGCCGCTGGCGGTGCAGCTGGTCACCTACCTGCGGCGCGTGATGCGAGGCGACCTGGGGTTTTCGTACGACTATAATCAGCCCGTGGCCGCGGTGGTGGCCAGCCGGTTCCCCGCCACGATCCTTTTGCTGCTCTCCAGCCAGGCCCTGGGCATCCTGCTGGGCATCACGCTGGGGACGCTCACCGCCTGGGCGTACGGGTCGCGCCTGGACACGATGGTGAGCGGCGCCGCCGCGGTCGCCTACTCCCTCCCCGTCTTCTGGCTCGGCCTGATGATGATCCTGGTCTTCGGGATCTGGCTGCGCTGGCTGCCCACGTCGGGGATGACCAGCATCCTGGGGCCGGAGGAGGGCGCCGGGTACTGGGTGGACGTCGCGCGCCACCTGGCCATGCCGGCCACGTCGCTGGCGTTGGTGTGGGTGGCGCCCGTGGTGCTGCGTATCACGCGGGCAGGCGTGGTGGAGGTGCTGGGCGAGCAGTTCACCATGACCGCCCGCGCCAAGGGGCTCTCCGAAGAGCGGGTTCTGTTCCGTCACGTGTTGCGCAACGCCATGCTGCCCAACCTGACCATCATCGGGCTCAACCTCAGCCTGGCCGTCTCGGGCAGCATCCTGACGGAGACCGTCTTTGGATGGCCCGGCATGGGCCGCCTGATGTACGAGGCGATGTTCAAGCGGGACTACCCGGTGATCATGGGGGTGTTCCTGATCACGGCGGTCACGGTGGTCCTGGGCACGCTGGTGGTGGACCTGTTGTACCGGCTTTTCGATCCCAGGATCGAGCTGCGGTGAGCGTGGAGGCGCTGGCCAGGCGTTTCCTGCGCGACCGACGCGCGGTGGTGGGGCTGGCCATCGTGGTCATGGCGGCGCTGGCGGCGGTGCTGGCCCCGGTGATCTCGCCGCATTCCCCACACGCCCTGGTGGGTGAGGGGCTGGCGCGGCCAGGCGGCAGGTACGTCATGGGCACCGATCGGCTGGGGCGGGACGTGCTGAGCCGGCTGATCTGGGGGACGCGCATCTCGCTGCTGTTTGCCCTCGGCGCGGCCAGCCTGTCGCTGGTGCTGGGCGTCGTCCTGGGACTGATCCCCGGCTACTTCGGCGGATGGGTGGATCATCTCTTCTCGAGGGTGTTCGAGGTCTTCCTCACCCTGCCGCGGCTGTTCTTGATCCTGCTGGTCTCGGCGCTGTTCGGCACCAGGGCGACCATCGGCGTGGTGGTCGTGGGCCTCACCATCTGGCCCTCCAACGCGCGGCTGATGCGCGCGCAGGTGATGAGCCTGAAAGCGCGACCTTTCGTAGAGGCGGCCACGGCCCTGGGCGCGACGCCGTGGAGGATCATGGGGCGGCACCTGCTGCCCAACGCCATCAACCCGGTGGTGGCCAACACCACCCTGCAGATCGCCGGCGCGATCCTCATCGAGGCGAGCCTGGGTTTCCTGGGGTTGAGCGACGTCAACCTGCCCAGCTGGGGGCAGATGCTGCGGGACGCGCAGGCGCATCTGCAGAAGGAGTGGTGGCTGGCGGTCTTCCCCGGGCTGGCCATCTCCACACTGGTGCTGGGCTTTACGTTCCTGGGGGACGGGATCGGCCGCAGCCTGGACCCGCGGCAGATCAGCAGTTGAACCGCGCGGCACGGGCCAGGCGCGTCGGTTCTTTCACACGCAGCGTGAGAGGAGGAGAGGATGACGGCGTTCCCGGAGTGGATGGACAAAGCGGTGGCGGCGCTGGAGATGCAAGGTAGCAAGGCGGTGAGGGAGGCGTGGGAGGCGGTGCGGCCGTGGGTCGCCCGGGTCCACGCGACGCCGGTCGATCCCTTCACCGAGCCCGCGCCCGTGCCTGTGATGCGGCGGTCCGGCGCAGAAGAGGAAGAGGCGCACGGTGCGCCGCGCGGCGGGTCCGGTGGGGTGGAGGGCGGAGAGGAGCGCCATGGCTGATCTCCACGACCTGACACTTGCGGATGCGGCGTCCGCCATCGCCCGCCGCGACCTGTCGCCTGTTGATCTCGTCCGCGCGCTCTTCGCCCACATCGACGGGGTGGAACCGAAGGTGCGGGCCTGGGCGCGGCTGCGACGAGAGGAGTCCCTGGCGGAGGCGGCGCGGCTGGAGCGGCTCGCCGCAGGAGGGAAGCTGCTGGGACCGCTGCACGGCGTGCCCCTGGGCGTCAAGGACATCTATTTTACCGCGGGATGGGAGACGTCCGCGGGCTCGCGCATCCTGGCCGGCTTCGTGCCAGCGTACGACAGTACCGTGGTGGCGCGCCTGCGGGCCGCCGGCGCCATCATCATCGGCAAGGCCCACACCACCGAGTTCGCCATGATGGATCCGGCGCCCACCCGCAACCCCTGGAACCTTGCGCACACGCCGGGCGGATCGAGCAGCGGCTCCGCGGCAGCTGTGGCGGCGCGCATGGTGCCCGGCGTGTGCGCAAGGTTCCAGGGGTTGCGGG
>JACQTN010000235.1 GCA_016210785.1 Armatimonadota bacterium | reverse complement strand
GTGGTGCACGGCGGCACCGGCCTCAACTTCGACGACATTCACGCCAAGACCCAGCACCTCTTCGACGAGGCGGCGCGCCGGGGCATCGCCACCGTGGGCATCGGCGACGGCGGCAACGAGATCGGCTTCGGGCTGATCCACGACACCGTCAGGGAGGTCCTGCCCGCCGGCGCAAAGTGCGTGTGCCCGTGCGGCGGCGGCACCGCGGCCCGCGTGGCCACCGACGTGCTGGTGGTGGCGGCCATCTCCAACTGGGGCGGCTACGGCGTGGCTACCAACATCGCCTTCATGCTGAAGAAGCCGCAGGTAATGGTGACCGCGGACACCGTGGAGCGCATGTTGCGCAACTGCGTGGAGGCCGGTGCGCTGGACGGCGTGTTCGCCCGGCCGATGCTCTCCGATGACGGCGTGCCGCTGGCGGCCAGCCGGGCGCTCGCCGACACGCTGACCACGCTGGTGGGCGTGGCGCTGTCGGAGGTGGACAGTCCCGGACACTGAAGAAGCCCATGGTACAATTGACGTTGGGGTGGAGCGCATGAGCGTGCAGGTCAGGCGCTGGACGCGGGATGAGTATTACAGACTGCTCGAGGCAGGTGTCCTCACGGAGGACGACCCCGTGCAGCTCATCCAGGGGGAAATCGTCCAGATGGGACCCCAGGGGACCGTCCACGCCACCTCAACCCGGCTTGTTGCGGAAGCCCTCCGCACGGCCTTTGGCCCCGGCTTCGAAGTACGCACGCAGCTGCCGCTGACGCTGGGCACCGACTCCGAGCCCGAACCGGATGCGGCTGTCGTCACGGGGGGCCCCCGTGATTACCGGGATCACCACCCGAGGACTGCACTGCTGGTTGTGGAAATCGCTGACACCACCCTGGAATTCGATCCAACCCGAAAGGGGTTGCTCTACTCCGGAGCCGGCATCTCCGAGTACTGGATCGTCAACCTGGTCCAGGGCTCGCTGGAAGTCTACCGCGACCCGCAGGTCGCACCCGAAGGCCAGCCCGGATACCGCTCGCGGATCGTCCTCGACCCGTCCGCCGAAGTGACGCCGCTGGCTCGCCCCTCAGCACGAATCCGCGTGTCGGACCTTCTCCCGTAATCCCTGGAATCACCGCCCTGGCCGCCGGCAGACCTTCCGCGCACCCGGGCCTCCCGGCCAGCTGGTGACCCAGGGACACCCCGCCTCCGGCGCGAAGAATCTCCAGCGGGAACCCACCACGCCGGGAGGACTCGCCATGGCAGAGGTCAGGCACGGCCGCTGGGAAGACGTCAAGACCGATCAATTGAGCGCCACCATCGCCCGGACGATGGTCTGGGCCGACCGGCTGATGGTCGCCCGCATCCAGTTGAAGAAGGGCGCCCACGTCCCGGAGCACAAGCACGAGAACGAGCAGATCACCCTGTGCTTTGCGGGGGTCATGCAGTTCAAGGTCGCGGGCAAGGAGATCATCGTGCGCGGCGGCGAGTTCCTCGTCCTGCCCAGCAACGTGCCCCACGAGGCGCACATCCTGGAGGACACCGACGAGTTCGACGTCTTCACACCGCCGCGGCAGGACTGGATCACGGGAGACGACGCCTACCTGCGCCGCAAGTAGCCCGCGCCCAGCGGCCCCCCCAAAGTACGGGGGACACTCGAGGCGCAACACACTTCCATGCGCAAAGTCCTCGTCGTGGACGACGGCACCCTCACGGCGGCGAGCCTGCGGCGCCACCTGAGGAGCCGGCTGGCCGGCACGGGCGCCCGGCTGTCCGTGGTGACGCTGACCAGGCGGACCCCCCGCGCCACGGGCACCGCGCGCAGCCCCGGTGTCACGGATTTCGTCGGAGACCCTGTCGAGCTTGCCGCGCGGGTCCGCGGCGCGGAAATCCTGGCCGTCCACAAGGCCCCGGTCACGGCGGAAGTCATCGCGGCCGCCCCCGGCCTGAGACTGATCGCCTGCGCCCGCGGAGGACCGGTGAACGTAGACGTTGCCGCGGCCACGCGCCGCGGAATCCCGGTGGCCAACGCGCCAGCCAGAGCGGCCGAGGCCACCGCGGACCTCACATTGGCGTTCATCCTGGCGCTGGCCAGGAACGTGGTGCCGGCGACCATCCGGGTCAAGACGCTCGGCCCGCGCGCCTGGGAATACGGGACCCGCAGCACGCTGGAGGGCGTGGACCTGCGTGGTAAGACGCTGGGCATCGTGGGGTTCGGGAACGTCGGGCGCCGCGTCGCCGCGCGTGCGGCGGCGTTTGGTATGCGCGTCATCCTGTGCGATCCGCACCTGCGGCCCAGGGAGGTCACCGGGGCGGGCGCCGCGCCGGTTGGCCTGACGGAACTGCTGCGGCAGTCCGACTTCGTCACCCTCCATGCCCGGACCACACCGGAGAACGCCGGGATGATCGCCGCGCGCCAGCTGCGCCTGATGCCGCGATCCGCGTATCTCATCAACACGGCCCGCGGCACCCTGGTCAATGAGCGTGATCTCTATCAAGCCCTGAAGGGCGGGCGAATTCGGGGAGCCGCGCTGGACGTGATGGCGCTGGAGCCTCCGCGTCGCGACAACCCGCTGCTCCGGCTCCACAATGTCCTCATCACGCCGCACATCGGCGGCAAGACCCGGGAGTCGTCGGAGCGGGCGGCGCAGATGATCGCCGATGAGGTGGACCGATTCCTGGCGGGCGCGCGCCCGATGATCGTCGCCAACCCGGAACCGGTCCGGTAGTTCAGACGGCCAACCTCAAACTTGCGTTGTCGCGCTCTCTGTCTTACTATATGAGTAAGAAATGATTTCTTCCGGTGGAAGAAGGCGATCTTCAATGGCCGTCGTCACTTTGTCTTCCAAAGGGCAGATCGTGATCCCCCGAGATATTCGCAGACGGCTTCGGCTTGAAGAAGGCGCCAAGGTGGAGATCGCAGTCTCCGGCCAGACCGCAGTTCTACGGCCGCTCCGCGGGAAGCCTGCAGACTGGCGCCGGTGGGAAGGGACGTTCGCCAAGCGCGGACTCCTGAAGGCGCTCGCCGAAGAACATGCCGCCGAGATCGCCGAGGACGCATAGCCTGGTTCTCGATTCGTGGGCCTTGCTGGCCTGGCTCGCCCGTGAACCCGGTGCCGCACGCGTCAGGCGGGAACTGGAGCGGGCAGAGGCGGCGGGCGACCGCCTGTTGCTGTCGACCATTAACGCCGGCGAGGTGTATTACCGGCTGGCCAAGTCGGGCAACGGTGACCGTGCTGAAGAATTCATCGGCGAACTGCGACGGCACCGGATTCCGGTCCAGCTTGTTCCGGCGACCACCCGCCGCGTATGGAACGCCGCCCGGCTGAAGGCTCGCTATCCGATCGCCTATGCGGATGGGTTCGCCGCAGCCCTTGCCCGAGAGTACGGTCGGCCCCTGCTGACGGGTGACCGAGAGTTCGAAGTGCTGGAGCGTGCTGGAGAGTGCGAGATCGTGTGGTTGTGAGAACAACAACTCAAACGTGGCTCACTGTATCTGCACGGCGACGCGCCGTCGCCGCGGTCCGTCGAAGTCCACCAGCATGATCGCCTGCCACGTGCCGAGCAGCAACTGACCGTCCTTCACCGGGATCGTCTCGCTGGGCCCGACGATGGCCGCCTTGATGTGCGCCGCCGCGTTGTCGTCGATGCGGTCGTGGCGCCACTTCCCTTCGGGGACCATGGCTGCCAGGGCACCGAGCAAGTCGTTGCCGACCTCCGGGTCTGCGCTCTCGTTGATGGTGACGGCGGCCGTGGCGTGGGGGACGTAGACGAGGCAGATCCCCTCCTTCACCCCAGACTTGCGCACGATCTCCTTCACCTTGGCGGTGATGTCCACCACCTGGTACTGCCGGCTGGTGCTCACGTGGAATTCTTCCATGGCTCAAAGGTACCTGTCGAACCAGTCCATGACCCGCCGCAGCCGCTCGATGCGGTTTACCATGCGGCCGGTGCGCAGGAAGCCGTGGCTCTCATCCTTGAACCACACGAACTCCACGGTGCGCCCCAGGTGGCGCAGCGCCCGGAAGAGTTCCTCCGCCTGGCTGATGCTGACGCGGTGGTCGTCCTCGGCGTGGAGGATCAAGAGCGGCGCGCGGATCTTGTGGACGTGGGCGATGGGAGACATGGCCCAGTAGCGGTCCAACAGTTCGCGGCTCTCCCACGGCAGGCCGCCCGTCTCGGAGATGACGTACGTGGTCCCGATGTCCGAGGTGCCGAACTTGCTGATCCAGTTGTAGCTGCCGCTGCCGGCCACACCCGCCTTGAAGCGGTCGGAGGTGGCCAGCATCCAGTTGGTGTAGAAGCCCCCGGCGCTCTGACCGATGGTCCCGACGCGCGCGCCGTCCACGAAGTCGAACGCCGCCGCCGCGTCCACGGCGTCCACCATCTCCTTCACGTCCGGACCGCCCCACGCCTTGTCCTGGGCCAAGGCGTACGCCTGCCCGTAGCCCTGGGCGCCCACCTTGTTGCAGTACAGGACGGCGTAGCCGCGCGCGGCCATCACCTGGTGCTCGAAATAGAAGGCGTGACCGTGGCTACCCCGGTGGGTCTGCAGGATGAGCGGATAGCGCCGGCCGGGCTCGCACGAAACCGGCCGCATGATCCAGGCGTCCACATCCTGACCCAGGGTCCCCTTGAACGTAAAGTGCTCCTGCGGGGTGACGGTCACGGTGCGCAGCAGGCCGGCGTTGACCCGGGTGCGCTGCGTCTCACGTCCCTGCGCATCCATGCTGAAGACATCGCCGGGGTGCACCGCGTCCTGTGCGACGAAGGCGATGCGGCCGGTGGGGG